>SABF01000002.1 GCA_009929095.1 Erysipelotrichia bacterium | reverse complement strand
GGATTGACAGCGCCGCTTGCATAGGAATCTTTGATGACCAGGCCTCTGTCTGCCCCATCCACACTTCCAACCAAACCGCCGGCATAAGCCTTGCTTATTGTCCTGACCGGCGCAAAGGATGCATAGATGATATCTGATTCTGTCTCTTTATCGGTTCCAGGATTGGCATCATCAGAGACTAATCCGGTTTTTCTATCAGATTGCTGGTTGATTTTCCCGACAAGACCGCCAGCAGAACCATTCAGACCTGCTGAAATATATGCAGCATCATAAGCATCAGCGTTTTCTGCATACACACCGCAGGAAGCGATCGTCACATTGGTTCCAGCCAGACCGGCAATTCCCCCAGCAGCTCCGCCGTCTGCTTCCGTGCTTATGTGCGGATTCATCAGAAACACATTCTGAATAATCAAAGACCGCTCCGCTTCTCCTTTTTTTACACTCGCTTCCGCAAACAGTCCGGCATTGTTTCCATTAGCTGCCGCATTCAGATTAGAAATTACATATCCTTTTCCATTGAAGTCATACAGTACAGAACTGATAATTGATAGAAACTGTCCATCTTCAATCTCCGTACCGTCACTCATAAATACTGATTTATCAGAGATAAAGTCATTCCAGTCAATATCTGCAATCTCAACCGCTTTGGAGATATAGCAGGGGTTTGCTGTTGTGATCACCGGTGTACTGGAGATTGATGGTTCCAGATTCTGCAGATGTCTGCCGCTGGCAAGCGATGCAGTAAACTCATTTTCTGCAGTACCTGCTTTAATGGAATCAAACAGGGAGTTTACTGTCTTGGCATCTTCTGCCGGTTTCGATGTTCCAGCAGTCAGCCTTGCTGTAACTGTGATATCTTCACCAGGAATATAGTCGGGCATAATATCATGGAAATGCCCTGTCCGCGTGGTTATATCATCCAGAGTGATTGCATAAGTCTTTTTATCTGCAGATATCGTGATCGCTTTTTTCAGATTCTCGGTATCAGCAGAACCAGCTGTTTCAGAAAGAACCGTTCCTGTTACAGATCCATCTGACTCTATTGTGAATTTTTCCCGGACCCCGCTCTGTCTTCCTTCAATGATCAGTGTCAATAGACGCTCAGCGGTATTCTCTGCTGTTGTGTCCTTCACAATTGCAGAAAGAGTATCCGAGTTATTTATCGTGAGTTCAACACTCAGTTTTGGGCCTTCTGAAAATACGCCTGCTACAGTACCTCCGTAATAGCCGATGATCTGTCTCTGAGATTCAGCTTTGTATTCTTTTCTTACAGTCTTGTTCTGTCTGAAATCCTTCAGGCTTCTGACAATTCTATATTCTTTATCTGTTAACGGAACACTGAGGCTGTCAGTATAGAATACGCTGTAGACCGATGCTGTTTTGGCGTCTATCTCTATGACGTAACTGTAATCTGTGCGAACTGTTTCATCAATGGCTCCAAATGGCAGAACTGCATCCAGCAGAGAGTCTGCACTGATTGAATCTCCTTTTAAGTGAACAAGGTAATAGAAATCGTGTCTGTCTGTTTCCGCAGGCGGAATCGTCGGGCAGTCGGTCAGTACGCTTCGATCAGTGATCTGTACTGCACCTGTATCTTTTATTCCACCCTCAGCAGTGTAGTACTGTTCCAGTGTTCCATCCGCATTGGCTGCTGAGAGATGGTTCTGTGCTGCTACGAATATCTCTCGGGCAGTATCATCCATTTCTGTGATCTTCAGACTCTTCTGATAGTTGGCAACCGCAACAAAACCAAACGCTGCCAGAATTGTCATCATTGCTATGACAATCAGCAGTTCCGCCATTGTAAATCCTTTGTTCAGGCTGGTTTTGTTTCTCTCTTCTCTCATCAGTTTCCCTTGAAATCACTTCTTCTTAATATGGCTAAAGCGGAATCCTGACTGAATACCAGGAATCCGCCCTATTGAAAACATTACTCTGCTGCCGGAGTAGCTGCAGCTTCTTCCAAAACAGTAAGTCCGGTCACTGCAGATGCACCTTCTATTGTTTCAAAGAAGGTTACGCTCACCGACACACTGACTGAGGTCGAAGTCGAGAGCACTGCATCCCCGCCGCCAGAATCCATCTGAATATCATTGATGATCAGACGATATTTGCAGGCAGACAGATCATTCAGAATCGCTCTTCCTGTTGTATAGCTTCCGGTCTTGAGGCTGATGGCTGCATTTCTTCTGACAATAGATCCGGTCAGTGTCGGCTGTGTCCAGGAGATCGAAACATCAGATGCTCTGTCCTGCAATATGTCATTCAATGCTTGAATTTCATTGGACTGATTGTTGTAAACTGCTATTTCCCCACTGTTCTGTCCGGCAGCGGCATCAATCTCTTCCTGCATGGACTTCAAACTGGAAAGCTTAGCCTCCTCAATCATGATCTGTTCTTCCAGATCGACTGTATCGTACCGCCTTTCCATTTCTTGGAAATTCTGATAGGCAAACAGGTAATAGAAGATGCCAAGTGCCAGAGCGGCACAGATAAGCAGAAGTGCTTTTTCTCTTGTACTGAATTCATGTTTCGGCATTATTCTGTACCTCCTGCATAGACAATCTCGAAATTCGCAGTGACCATGGAATCATTCTCTGCACCGGAGGCAGAAGTCGTGATGACTGTCACATAGGAATTGCGAGCATCATTCTGCATTTTATACAGAAGTGCTGATACAGTTGGAAGTGTCGTATTGCCGGTATTCACAGTTATCGTGTTTCCGGTTATCTGCATGTTCTGCACCGGGACATCATTGATCAGATCATCTTCCAGCATCTGGATCATATCCATTCTCTGCATGAAGTATTTCTCATCTGCTGTCATGAAGGTTCCGGACATGGAATTGTACTTTTCCTGTGTTGCCTGATAATCTGCCGTTTCACTCTGATACAGCTGCAGCTGTGCTGTATCTAAATTGTACCTTTGTTCCATCGCAGAGATTTTGTTCATGGGATCTATCACTGCAAATTTAACAAATACTGCAAGTGCCAGCATAAACAGAACAAACCCGATGATTGCATATCTGTTCGTCTTTTTCTGTTCATTGAAGATGAAGTTAACAGAAGTCTTTTCAGGATAGATCGCTTTCTTCTTCAGCGAAATTTCCATGGAGAGCCTGCTTTTTTTCTTTTCGCCAGTTTCTGCCATTCTGTCCTCCCTTCACTCCAGACAGATGCCGACTGCACATGGACCGTCAGTTATGGCATTGCCTTCTGAATACTGATCACTTAATTCAGAGAACGGAATCAGTGTCAAAGGGATGCTGCTGGAGAGTTCAGCAATCATTGGTGCAACTCCGGCACCATGACCGCAGTAGTAAAGATGCTCCAGAGTATTATCCCGGTTCTCATAGGTATAGTAATTAATCGCTCTTGTTACTTCGACGCCTATGGAAGCGTAGATCGCTTTGCATTCGTCAGAGTTCAGTATATTATCCTTGTTATCATTCAGATATACGGCCGCAATATGCGGATCACAGCCCAGTGTATCTGCTATTGCATTTGCGACATCAGAAAGACCGGTATCTATGGATCTGGTTACTTCATAGATGCCGTTTCGATAGATATTGACTCTTGTACCAGACCAGCCAAGATCCAGAGCCGCAAAATCTCCTTCTTTTGCTGTATTGGATACCTTTCGGACCAGAGCTCCCATTGCCAATTCCTGCGGAGCTGCCTTTACTAATTTCATATGAGCTCGGGCAAACATCTCAGTGTAATTCTCTATTGTCTCTCTGGAAACTGCAGCAGCCATGAGATCCATTTCTTTTGGTTTTCCGTCCTCATTAGTCTTAATACCGAATACTGAATAATCATAGATATAGTTATACTTGTCTTCTGTAATAACATCTCGGAATTCATAGGGGAGATTAACCTTCAGCTGATCTACTGTCATTGCCGGAAGACTCAGTCTTCTTACATAGCATTTTGAACTTGGAACCACCAGTGCAACATTCCTGACCTTAAACTGTTTCCTGACATTCTCATTAAGAAACTGTGACAGTGCGTCAAACGCTACGAGTGTGTCTCCATGCACCGTGTCTTCAGGCATATCAAATAACATAAAGCGTTCCAGAACGCCATTCTTCATCTGAGCCGCCTTCAGTCTGCCGGCTCCAAACTCAATACCAAGAATTGACTTTGACATGCGCTGTATTTCCTTTCGTTAACAGGGTGATTAAAAAAGACTCAGGTACCAGGACACAATAGCCGGTCCGACAATCAGAGAAGTGTACACCGCAAGGCTGATTGACGGCCCAAAAGCGATTTTTTCCTTTTTTAATAATACCACAAAGATCAGACCCAATATACATGCCAGAATAAGACAGAATAGACCTGAGCCAAGTCCCAGATAAAGGCATGACATAAACAGGAGTTTCACATCCCCTCCGCCCAGCGTGTCTTTTTTCAGAATCTTATCCATGATCAGTGACAGCATCAGCATAGACCCGGAAATTACAGCGCCGCCCAAGAGTCCGGACTTCATGTATTCCCAAGGATTCACACCCGAAAATGGTATCGAAGCTGCATAGATTATCAAGCCGGCAATAATGAACCCATCCGGTATCTCATATGTCTGAAGATCCACCAGGGAAAGGCCCAGAAGCACACAGGTCAATGCCCAATCCCTGAGGACGAATACATTCAGCTGTCCATAATGAAGCACTACACCCACAAAGGCCATTCCCATGCCAATCTCTGTAAGCATGTATCTATGATCCATCTTTGTGCCGCAGTATCTGCACTTTCCATGCAGAAAGAGATAGGAGAAAACAGGAACCAGATCCTGAATCTGCAGTACATGACCGCAGCTGTCGCAATGGCTTCTGCCGGAGATCCAGTTTTTTCCTTCAGCGATACGGGATGCCATGCAGTTGATAAAGCTGCCGAATACGGTCCCCAGAATAAAGGAAAGAATCAGGACATAGCACGTGATGAAAGTATCTCCATAGATGGACATATCGCTATCTGTCTGCCTTTCCAGGTACCCAGGACACCTGTATCACACCTTCTTCAGCTGTCACCTTGATTACCATCGTATTCACTGCACCATAGTATTCCTGACCATCCGCTTCCATAACTGTATATTCGTTATAGCCATAAGGAAGTATACCTGCAATCGTATTGGTTTTATTATCAAAGTATCCAGTATAGCCATCATCCTGATGATGAGTGCAAACTCCCTGGCTTGCACAGTCATTGACTACACAGTTCAATCCATTATTGGAATTTACACGAGCTATCGAGTCTGCTGTATTTACCATCAGGGCATCATCCCCTTTAGCCTGCTGTCTGACAAGATATCTGCCAAACACAAATATAAGGAATACAGATTCAATGGATATGCCAATGATTAAAATAAGTTCCAGAAGAGAAACGGAACCTGATCTGTTGTTTAGCTTTTTATATACTCTGTTATTTTCCATAGATTGATCACTAAAGCACTTTAATTATAATGGATGGATGCAGGGAAGACTAGAAGAGCGACAGCGAAAAGAATAGCAGAGATAAATTATAATTAGTGCTTCCAGCTGATTGCCAGTTATCATACATATTATTTGATCTCTCTGCATACATATTTATGAAATGCAGTTATAAAAGAAAATCTCTGCCATTCATGGATTAATATGATCTCTCCAAAGCAGACAAGTGAAATACAAAAAATCAGCTCGGAGGGATTTTAATATGGAAAGGAAAACCAAAATATCTTATGAATTGATGGTTCAAGCTTGCAAGGATTATGAAAATGGAATCAAGAGGATTGTGTCACGAGCAGCACCTTGCATAGATAATTGTCCTGCAGAATGATTGTGGGGAATCATCAAATCCGAGATGTATTACATGTATGATGCAGAGGATGAAGACAGTCTAAGAAACGCTATAGAATCTTATCTTCGGTTTTATAATACGGAATGTCTTCAGGAACGGTTTGAAAATCAATCACCTATGCAAGTCAGAAAAGCCGCTCTTATCGCTGATACACCGCATATCTATCCTATAGAAGAAAACAAGAGAACTCTCAATATAAGCAACATCAAAAAGAATTATCACTAGGCATTTAAAAGGCTTAACCAGACGATTAAGCCTTTTCGTTACATTTAGTTATTTATCCTGTCCACTTGTCAGCGGTCACCTCAGATGGCAGGGTTTTCGGTGGTAATAGAAATCTAACTTGCGTAATAAGAAGTGACTGTCCCAGATGAATTAACGTTTACGACGATTGTACTGTACTGCTTCTTACCTAAACTTTCATCTGCGCCAACCTTTGTGGTTGTTGTCCAATTAGGAATGTTGGTATCAGCTGCTGTACCGCCTACCAAAGTTCCAGTATCTGCCTTGTCTGCTTTCGCCCAAGCATACGTTGCTTCGCCTGTACCCACTGTGTATGTAACATTCAGAACAGTGTTTGTTCCTTTTTCGGCATCACTAGAGCCCAGGACATATGCTACTGCTTCTGCCTTAGCTGCTCTTGCATTTGCCTGATTAGTAGCAAGTCTAGCCTTTTCCAACTGTGCTGTGAAGATGGGAATTGATACTGCTACGAGTACTGCAATAATTGCCACAACAACCAGTAATTCTGCGAGTGTAAACCCTTTTTTGTTTTTCTTTGTCATATTAGTCTCCTCATATCGCTTATGGATTAATAAATATATTGTCTTAACGTTCGATGATTATGTTATGTTTATTCACTAAATAGCCTAAGTATCACTCAAAGTTATATGTGTTTACTTTCCCAGATGCCAAAGTCACCCAAACGGTAGTATATGTTTTGGTTTTCAATTTATCTCCATCTCCTTCACCAGTATGCCATGTAGATGGATCACTTGTTATACTAAGACCTTTTGCTGTACCACCCTTTGTGAAACTGCCGGTTGCAGTATCATACTTTCCAACGGTTGTTGTATCATCCGTCAGATACTCTGCAATAGCCGCGGCCTTTGCTGATCTTGCATTTGCCTGATTTGTTGCTAGCCTAGCCTTATCAAGCTGTGCTGTAAAGATGGGAATTGATACTGCCACGAGTACTGCAATAATAGCTACAACAACCAGTAATTCTGCGAGTGTAAAACCTTTCTTTTTATTTTTTTATTGTCATCCAAGACACCTCTTTCTATAAAACAATCACACATCAAATGAATTTTCATTACTGCAGATATGCTTTACGTAAGTAAATATTAGCATTACAGTCCATACTGTGCAAGCAATAATGTGCTGTTTTTCTAAACATCTATTGTTGAATTTCTCTCTTTTTATGCGGTTTTACATAAGATTGTACATTGTGAACATTGGCAGGTAGATGGAGATGACAATGAAGCCAGCAAACAGCGCAAGTATTACCAGCATTGTTGGTTCCATTCTACTGAGTGCCATAGACACTGCATGGTCATATTCATTTGTATAATATGCCCCAATCGTAGTCAGTGTCTTCTCCAGTTCGCCAGTTTCTTCTCCAACTCCTGACATCTGTGTCAATACGTCCGGGAAGTACTTGCTCTTCTTCAGCGTTTCTTTTAGCTGCTGTCCTGTCTCTATCTTCTCCACCATGGAAGATACTTCCAGACCCATAGCGTAGTTGTCCATTACCTTTGCAGCAACTCTCAGAGCATCCCCTACGGTAAGTCCTGCTTTCAGCAGGGCGGCCATCGTATCTGCGAACTGTTCACTGCCATGAAGTGTATTGATGTTGCCCAGTATTGGCAGTTTCAATAAGACTTTAGCCCAGTGCAGTCTTCCCGCTTCCGTATGGTGATACCACTTGATGCCCATATACAGCAGCAATACGGCAAGTGCCATGATAATCCAGTATTTAGTGAAGACGTTGGATACACTGATCAGCATCTGAGTCATCCACGGAAGTTCTCCGCCCAGATCTATGAATGTTGCAGAGATCGTCGGGATTACTTTCACCATAACGATTCCAAGCACAATGACTGCCACGACAACAACGAACAGTGGATAGCTCATTGCCGACTTCATCTTCTCCTGCACCTTGTAGGATTTCTCATAGTAAATTTCCAGTGTCTTGAAGGTATCCTCAAGCGTGCCGGAAATCTCACCTGCTTTGATCGTTTCAATAAAGGTTACCGGAAGATCCGGACAGTTCTTTTCAAATGCCACAGATACGGATACACCTTCAGAGATATCCCGTGCAGATTCCCGCAGCATCTTTTTCAGTTTCTTATCCTTCGTCTGATCTGCAATCATTTTGGTGCAGTTGGCAATGGATATACCGGAAGAAAGGATGATAGCAAACTGAGAGCACATGACACTCAGTGCCTTGGTATCCATCTTATGGCTGAGCTCTTTATTCAGGATGTCATAGATACCGCCGGTCCTGACCTGCTCAATGCTTACTACTATGGGGCAGGTTGCCTTGATCTTATCTACAGCAGAGTATTCATCTATGGCCTCTACTACCCCATTGACTTTAGCTCCATCTGGAGAAAGTGCCTTGTACTTATATGACAGCATACTGCCTCCTCATCTCCTTTCAGTCATGTTCAATTCATATCTTTCTTGCACTGCGGCTGGCAGGTGATGCATAGCTGTCCGTTGATGACTTCACATACTCTGCATCTACTGCATTGGCTGCTGCCGTTTCAGAAGTTATGATGTTTCTTTTCACCATATCGATCAGACAGTTATCCATGGTAATGGATCCTTCATTTCTTGCCGCAAGCATTGAGGAATGCATCTGAGGAGTCTTGCCTTCTCTGATCTGATTCCTGATCGCCGGTGTTACGATCATCGCTTCACAGGCAGCCGCTCTGCCGCCGCCCTTCTTTACCAGAAGTTGCTGTGACAGCACTGCCTTCAGCGTCGTGCTCAGCTGCAGACGAATCTGCGGCTGGCGGTCAGCCGCGAAGGTACCGACAATACGATCTACAGAATCCACTGCAGAATTGGTATGCAGTGTTGCAAAGACGAGATGGCCTGTCTCAGCAGCTGTCAGCGCAGTTTCAATTGTCTCAGCGTCACGCATTTCCCCGATCAGGATAATATCAGGATCCTCTCTTAAGATTGCCCGCAGACCATCGGCATAGCTTTTGGTATCTTTGCCAATCTCACGCTGCGAGATCAGGCACAGATCAGGAGTATACAGATACTCGATTGGATCTTCCAGAGTAATGATGTGATCTCTGCGTGTGTGATTGATCTCATCCAGAATCGCAGCCAGGGTGGTGGATTTACCAGATCCGGTTTCGCCAGTAACCAGAATGATTCCCTTCTGCCATGAAGGAAACTCTGTGACTATCGGCGGCAGCCCAAGATCTTTGATCGCAGGAATGATGTTATGAAGAATACGCAGAGCGCAGGAGACAGTATTCTGTTCACGATACAGATTAATACGCACACGCTCCCCGCCAAGGCTTGCAGAGGAATCCAGTTCACCGATCATTCTGATTTGATCGTATTGATCACCGGCAAGATCTATCGCGTACTGCTCACAGTCATCGGCAGTCAGTGCCTGTTCCTCAAGACTTTGAAGTTCACCATCGATACGCACTTTAGGCGGAACCCCGGCAGCCAGGTGTACATCTGACGCATTCATTGAGGATGCCTGTCGAATCAGTTCATCTATCGTTTTCATATGATTACTCCACTGCAGCAACTACTCTCAGCAGTTCTTCTGCTGTAGTAACGCCGTCTTTGACGAGCTCTCTGCCATTGACAATCATCGGAGTAAAATCAAGTCTGCCGACCGCTTCTCTCAGCTGAGAACCATTCATGCCGGAAGAAATTGCATCTCTCAGAGCAGCGTTCATCGTCAGTATTTCAAAGACTCCAACTCTGCCGCGATAGCCAGTATCGAAGCAGATATGACATCCACGGCCGTGGTAGTAAGGCTTTCCCGGTATTTCTTTCAGGCCTACCAGATCCAGTACTGTCAGATCCGGTTTAACCACCTCACGGCAGTTCGGACATATTCTTCTGACAAGTCTCTGAGAGATGATTCCTCTGACAGACCCGCCGATCAGATACGGCTCCACACCCAGATCTTTCAGACGGTCAATGGCTGATACTGCATCTTCGGTATGAATGGTGGAAAGCACCAGATGCCCGGTCATGGCCGCACGCATGGCAATCTCTGCTGTTTCACCATCACGGATTTCTCCCACGCAGATAATATCCGGGTCCTGGCGCAGGCAGGCTCTCAGTGCCTCGGCAAAGGTCAGTCCCACTTTCTCATTGATGGCCACCTGAGTCACACCATCTATCTGGAACTCAACCGGATCTTCAAGAGAGATCATGTTTACTGTATCTTTATTGAGTTCATTGATCATGGTATATAGAGTGGAAGTCTTGCCTGATCCGGTCGGTCCGACAATCAGAATCATTCCGGAAGAGTTCTTTAGAATACGTTCAAATTTCAGATTGTCCTTATCAGTAATACCTATGCCCTTTCTTGTCAGGGTTGACTTATCGCGCCAGAGGATGCGGACCACAACTTTTTCTCCGTAAATGGTAGGCAGTGTATTCAGTCGCAGGTCCACATGTGATCCATCCGGTCTGTTTACAACTGAACGTCCATCCTGCGGCACTCTTCGTTCCGTGATATTCATCCCGCCCATTACTTTAAAACGGGAGACGACTGCATTTTGAAGATCCTTTGGAATCGTCAGTATCTGTTCCAGTCTTCCATCTACACGGATACGGACGATCATCTCGTACTGTCTTGGTTCAATGTGGATATCAGAAGCCTTCTCTGCAACTCCTCGCTCCAGAATAGAATTTACGAGTTTTACGGTAGGGGCTGCAGCTGCAGCTATTTCAGAAAGGTTGGCTTCTGACCGTTCTTCAATTGTCAGATCACTGCGTTCTTCCTGCATCTGCTCAATGGCCATAGCGGCGCCCTCATTCTCATAGAGCACACTGATTGCCCTTGTAATGGCATTGGCATAAGCAATCATCGGAGTCACACGTTTGCGGGAGATCTCCTTCGCCGCCTCTATAGCGCGGAAATTAAGTGGATCTTCCATAGCAATATACAGTCGATCTCCAGCCATCTTCACAGGAACAATACGATACTGTTTTGCCATATCTTTTGAAATGGACTGAGTCAGGGTTGAATCGACCCTTACTTTGTTGAGGTCAATGAAATCGATGCCAAGCTGCATCTTCAGTGTTTCCACCAGTTCATTTTCAGAGATAAAGCGCTGTTCAATCAGAATTGACCCGAGACGTTTGCCAGTATCTCTCTGTATCTGCAGTGCCGAAGTCAGCTGTTCCTGAGTAATCGCCCCGGCATCCACAAGCATTTCGCCTAGTTTTTTATTTTTCATATCCTGTATTCTCCTTCACCTGCTGCAGATTCAAACCGCGGAATATGGCCGAATTGATATGTCCATGGAAATAATAGCTTTGGCAGGACCTGACTGCAGATCCTTTTCAGCCGTGACATAGACCGCAAACCGGATCACTCCATTTTCCAGCTGAATGCTCTTTTCCGGATCAATCAGTGAAACCAGATTGCTGGTCTCAGTCTTTTCTGACAGAAGCCGAATCTCTTCCGTTTCTGTTTCAGACCCATCGCTATACTCTCTTATAACAATCCCAACTGTATCAGTTCCGTTCTGAATTGATATATATCTTCCCCTTCGGGCAGAGTAGAAACTGATCTTCCCATCATCGGAGCTGATATTGACTGCCTCGCGCAGTTCTTTGCTGATCTCGGTCACGGTTGTTGAAAGCAGCGTCTGTGCTTCCGATCGTACAGTAATCTTCTGATAGGCATCGCTGACAGCAACAATCCCACCAGTAATGCCGGCAAAAACAATCGCCAGCAGCAGCACCGTGGTCAGTGTTTCTGATAATGTGAATCCCCGGCTGTTTCTCTTCTTCATCTGTCTACTTAGCCTTTTCATAAGCCGCAAGTGTTTCATCCTCTGAAGAATATATCACAATGTTTTCTGAGATCTGCTGTGTGTCGTTTTTCAGTGTCAGTATCCCGGCAGCAGATCCGCCGGCGCGTTCTTCCAGCGTGTTTTTATTCTCATAGTATTCTTTCCACTTCTTATCTGCATTGCTCACCATATTGGATGCCGCCAGGATCATGGATACTGCCAGAATAAAGCCAAGAGCAATGACCAGACTGGAGATCATGGTTTCTGAAAGAGATTCTCCTCTGGTACTGTTCAGTTTTTCAAACAGTCTCTTCATCTGCTGTCTCCAACTGTAATTTCCGGATCTGCCCAGGTCATGGACTTCGGACTGTCTTCAGTTTCATACTGGCTGTCCACATACGGAACTCCGGCAGAAGTAAGAATAACAGCAGTTCTGCTGTCATTCATTGTGAAGACCGCCTGGATGCTGTATTTACTGTCCATGGTTATATCAGCATTCACCTCGTCGCTCAGAAGATCGCTGCCGGCAGCCGTCAGGGTTACATTCTTTGTCGCAGAATCATTTCCATCAGCGATCATGCTGCAGAGATATTCCAAAGTGCCGGCCATTATTGAACTTTTCGGCGTCACCTCAGTAAGCGCCGCATTATCTGAATCATAGGTATATCTGGCAGTTCTCAGTTCATCGCCGATTGCACCTGCTGCTGAAGTCAATGTATAGAGTGACTGGTCACTTTCTTTCAGTCCGGCTATTCTTCCTGCCGCTGCAGTGCCTGCAGCCAGTACGACGGATCCGCACATTGCACAGATCAGAAAAACCAGCAGTGCCAGCATCAGTGAGGCTCCCTGTGACTGATTCAGTTTTTTGATCAGACACTTTTTCATCTATTGCACATACTCCTTCGGCAGACACCAAAAAGAACCTTGTTTCATTACAATGATTATATAACAGAACACATCCTTTTCACTGCTCAAACATGCGGTTTTCCGGGATGCTCATCACATCTGTGATATCCGTATCCAAACATATCAGCACGCAATATACACTCACTTGATTATCTGCGAATTCAAATTAATGCTGTTCAACTGCAGATACCCGCTGACAGATGTACGCTGAATCTCTTTTATCTATTGCACGAACGCGGATCGATCATTTTGCCAATCAGAATCATCTTTTCGTGAGCCGCACTCTCCTGCAGTAGTCACTGAATATTGTAAAATGGTATACTAGTGGTATACCACTATGAGGCAATCATGAATAAGAACGAAAACATATATGTGATACGTCAGCTGGATAAATTTGAATCCATTACGGAATCCGTTGAGGCCCTGGGCTTTTCGTATCAATATAATGTGCTGACGCAGAGTGTCGTTGAAGCGAATAAAATGATCAGCGAAATGCTTCAGATACCTATAGCCACAAAAGTTTTCAGCTACAGAAAACTACGAATCATTGAAGGAAAGCCAAGATCACTCGAACACACCTATATTGAATACAGCAAAGTCAAAAATATAGAAAAAGCCGATTTGGAGAATCAATCACTGTATCGCTACTTGAGAGAAAACTATAAATACAAAATTGGCAGAAGTGAAGAAGAGATTCGTATTGTTCAGGCGAGTGAAGAGGAGTCGCAATTGCTTAAAATCAAAAATCATTCCGAAGTTCTAATGACAACCGGAATTTCATATCTCAGCGGTGTTGAGCCATTTGAATACTCTGAGGTAATTGCAATCCCCAGTTTTTTCAGGTTCAGGAGTGTGAATGAATGATGGCAGACAGTAAAAGACCGGTATATCTGCAGCTCTCAGACAGTATTATGGAGAAAATTCGTTCCGGAGAGTATCACATCGGCGAAAAGATCATGTCGGAACGAAAGATGGCTGAAGCTTATGGCCTAAATCGGCTGACTGTGAGAAAAGCCGTCAATAATCTGATCAGCAAGGGATTCCTTTCAGCAGCGCAGGGGAAAGGAACCTATGTTTCTTCAATTCCTCACGAAACAAAGAAGGTTCAGTTTGGACAAAATGAAAACGTCAGTCTCAGTGCCACATTGCGCCAAAGCGGATTCCAATCATCGCGTATTGTCCTCTCATTCAAATTGAAGAAAGCCGATGAAACGCTCAGGGGTTTCTTTGATAATTCGCCTAAGGTTTACGAATTGATTCGTCTTTCAAAGATTGACGGCGAACCATATGCAATTCAAATCAGCACTTTCCCGGCTACTTTGTTTAAAGAACCCGAGCGATTCGATTTCGGAGATGGATCACTGTATACATATATGGACTCACAAGGACATATGCCGACAACCATTTTCTCTGAGATGAAAGCCATTATCATTCCTAAACAATATCAGGAAATAATGGACTATCCCGGGGAAAAACTTGTCTTCTATTATGAGTATTCAGGATATGATGTCAACCATAAAATGGTTGAATTTACCAAAGCTTACTACAAACCGGAATACACATCATTCAAATTTAAAACCAAGAGATGAGCAGAAATGCTCATCTTTCTATTGCAATCGCAGCCGCAGTGATGTATAAATCTTCTAGGTGGTCTATTAGATATACCAGTTGGTTGATTGGTATACCATTTATCCTTAAGGAGGTGTAATTTTATGACCGCATTACAAGCCGCACTGATCGCAATCGTCAGTGCACTATCCTGTTCAACCATAGAAGGTGGCTGGTTTGGTGAATGCAAACTCAGAGAGCCGGTTGTTACAGGCGCATTAGTTGGATTGATTTTAGGTGATTTGAAACAGGGGCTGATCATTGGAGCACAGCTGGAATTGATCTGGATGGGAGTTGCTTCCATTGGACCGGTTGCCGGACTGGCAGTAGGTCCCGGCGGCACCATTGGAACAGCAATTGCATTATCTACCGGTGCAGGCATTGAAGCCGCAATGACATTCGGAGTTCCAGTATCTGTTCTGCTGCAATTCATTCAATCATTAATTGATACAAGCTATTCTGCTCCAATGCATACAGTAGATAAGCTTATTGATGAAGGCGGACAGGAAAAGAAGATTGTTATGATTCATTGGCTTTGCGGAATCTTGACATTCGCATTCTACTGGCTTCTCACATTTGTTGCTCTCTATTTCGGAAATGACGCAATCAACATGATTGTCAACAATCTGCCTGCATGGGTCAACAGTGGTTTAGGCGCAGTAGCAAAGGTGCTTCCTGCACTTGGATTCGCTCTTCTGCTGAGTCTGCTGCTTGAATCTGATCTGATTCCTTACTTCATCATTGGATTTGCACTTGCAGCATATCTTGGTGTTTCGATGGTAGGAGTCGCCGGTATCTCGGTTGCTCTTGCATGGATTGTCTATATCTTGAAACGGGATTCAATGAACTCAGCTGCTGCTCCGGCAAAGCTGACCAGCACCACTGACGAGGAGGACGAACTCTGATGACAACAACAGCAATTGAAAAACCTGTCGAGAGAAAACTCGATCGAAAAGAATTCAACAAAATCTACTGGCGTTCATTTACACTTCTTGCATCATTCAACAGCGAGCGTATGGAAGGACTGGGATTTCTATATGCAATCATGCCCAGTCTGAAAAGGATCTGGGGCGATGACACCGAGGAATACAAAGAAGCAATGCATCGTCATATTGCCGCTTTCAATATGACAGTTGCACCGTCACCGTTTGTTATGGGCATTGCTATTGCTATGGAAGAAATGGCAAAAGACGATCCTAATTTTGACAAGAGTTCCATTAATGCAATCAAGGTTTCACTGATGGGCCCTCTCAGCGGAATCGGAGACACCTTCTTCTGGGGAATATTTAAGGTTCTTGCCTGCTCTCTTGGAATCAGTTTTGCAAGTCAGGGAAGCATTCTCGGACCGATTATTCTGCTGCTGACATTCAATATCCCAAACTTCCTCACAAGATATTATGGGCTGAAGATTGGATACAATAACGGCAATGAACTGCTGACCAGTCTGCAGAGATCCGGTAAGATGAAGCTCTTCACATACTGTGCGGGTATTGTCGGCGTGGCTTCCATTGGATGCATGGTGGCATCATGGATCGGTATCACATCTCCGCTTTCCTTCGAGATCTCCGGGAGCAGCATTGTAATCCAGGAATATCTGGATCAGATTTGCCCACAGCTTCTTTCTTTAGGTGCTACATTGATTATTTATAAATTTCTGAAGAAAAAGAATGCCAATATTATGCAGATCATCCTCTGGATTGTGGCAATTGCCTTTGTCTGCGGATGCTTTGGCATCATTGCATAAGGTATCGAGGAAGAATATGTCTATCTGTGATGTAAGAATTGATGATCGGCTGATTCATGGACAGGTCTGTGGATACTGGATTCCGAGGTTCAGCCTTGATCAGATTGTGATTGTTGATGATGCGATTGTTCATGACGAAATGCGGAAGACAGCATTGAAGTTCGGGTGTCCTGCCAAGACTAAGCTGTCTATCCACAGTGCCCTGAAGACGTCCGATCTTCTGAAGCGGCATCTTGATGACGGTAAAAATGTTATGCTGCTGTGTTCACACCCAAGACCAATACTTACAATGGTCGAGGACGGTTATGAAATTAAGCAGGTAACAATCGGAAACATGTCTCCGCATGACGGAGATGCGCTGCATATCAAGGGAACAACCTATGTAACAAAAGATGATATTGAATGCTTCAAAAAGCTTCTTTCTCATGGTGTCAATGTAATCCTTCAGATGACACCAAGCGATCAGCCGGAAAATCTATCTGATTTCTTTAGCAGAATTTAGGAGAAAACGATGAAAAAAAACAAACCTACCGTATTAGGATACATGAGAGATCAGCCCCGAGCACTCGTAGAAACATTTAAAAACCGGACTGAGTTTATCAATCCGTTTGAAGAGATCTTTAAACAGAACAATATACGAAAGATACTCTTCTTTGGATCTGGAACATCTTATAATGCATCAAACATTGCCGCCTACTATTTCAAGCACATTGTCGGTATTGATGCATCAGCTAATTATCCAACTGTATTTGAAAACTACGAAAAGCCTGATTGGACCAGTTCTCTGAAAAGCGATGAAATTCTCTTTGTCGGAATCAGCCAGTCCGGTACTTCAATCTCAACAGTTAATGTCATGGACTATGCAACCAAGCACGGATTCCATACAGTAGCTCTGACAGAGAATCTGGAAAGCGAAATCACAAAACATGCTAAAACTGTAATCCATCTGCTCTGCGGCAAAGAAGAAACACCGCCGGAAACACGCGGATATACAGTGACGCTCCTCCAGCTCTATTTATGGGCAATTGCCGCAGCACATGCAACCGGGAAAATAAATGATTCCGAATTCCGGAAGTATGAGCAGGCCGCATCCGATCTTGCAGATCAGTTTGATACTGTCATCAGCGAAAGTGAAGAATGGTTTGACAGAAACATCACAGCCATTGCCAATAGTGACAGACTGTATGTACTTGGCTACGGAATTGACTATGGTTCCGCTCTTGAAGGAATGCTGAAAATGGGTGAAATGCTCAGACTGCCGGCAATCGGTTATGAACTTGAAGAATACTCACACGGTCCTACGATGGCGATCAGCAGAAAACAGTCAATTCTGATGATTGGATCTGCGGAAAAAGAATGGAAGCGATGCCTGAAGTTCCGCAAAGTATTTAAGCAGTATACTGACCGCGTATTCCTGATCACTTGCCAGGATACACCTCATGATGATCGTGATGTTGTATTCAGCGTGAAGACCAACAGATACCTTGCCCCGATTATGTATACTGTTCCATTCCAATTCGTTGCTGCCAAGGGTGCATTGCTGACAAATATTGATACCGGAATCAATCCATTTGAAATTGAACTTTCTCACATTCCGGGCTGACGCATTAACCGCACGGCTGATAACATCTCAAGCATGTGCATGGAGGCTGATATGATAGGAATTATTGTTTCCGGACACGGACACTTTGCTACAGGAGTAGTTTCATCGCTTGAACTGATCATGGGAAAGCAGTCTGATCTTGCTGCAATTGATTTTCCGTTTGGATCTTCTGTTGTCGAATTGGAGAAACAATTTGATGAGGCAATCAATTTTCTGGATTCCTGCAGTGACATTGTGATAATGACTGACCTGTTCAGCGGATCACCATTCAACGCAGCTATGAAGAAAGCAATGTCAAATCCTAACCTGCATTTATACTATGGCACCAATCTCGGGATGCTGATGGAGTTTGCATCGAAGCGATTATTTAATAACGATTATTCTGACTTATCAAAAGACATCATTGATCAAGCCAGAAACAGCATCGGGAAATTTGATCCAGATCAGCTAAATAACATTGCTTCAGATTCTGATGAATCAGACGAATTCTAGATAACGAGGCAGAGCAGATTTGATAAGATCCCGCTAAAGCAAACAGTGCAAAGCCCAAAGCACTGTGCACGGAGGTGGGATTTTTGCATGGGAAGAACAGCCAGCATACCAATGAACAGAAATCCCAAGCCTGCAAGGATTACTTAAGTGGCAGTAAAAATGACAAAGAGATTGTCCAGGAACTTCATATGGCAGAGCAATGGAATGACGCAATATATACTTGGATTCGGAGTTTTCAGATAAATGAATCGGAGTCATTTCTACTGCAATATCATAATCAGTGATATTCCAAAGAATTCAAGGAACAGGCAGTACAGGAATATCTAAATAGTTTGGGATCGGTTGGGACCTGGCGATAAAGCACAATATTCGAAGCAGTGATCAAATCAGGCAATGGACAAAGAAGCACAACTGCCATATAGAGTTGAGAAACTATAATCCTCATTCGGAGGTATATAGGCAGATTGTAAGAAAACCGCCAAGAATAGCGAGTCGGGATTGTACAGGGCGGCACTGAACATAAGAACGATTACAAAAGCACTGCGTATAAATATGGATGCTGTTATTTCCAAGTGTACGATTGGATGCATAAATATGAAGTCAATGTTGAAGACGGTTTTTCAGATAACCAGGGCATAACAAGAAAGAAGAAGTAATTGATCGTCTGACTAAGGCACGGCAGCCCGCGGAAAGACGAAGAGTTAAATAATACATCTATGGTCTAATTAACGAGTTCAATAAAGATTCATCGACAGTCTGTCTCTGCAGGCTGAATGCTTCGCTAATTATTAATAACATGCACATTCTATTCAGCCCATAAGATTATTAGCTTCCCACAGCACTCACCTGGATATTCAATCCACCGTTTCCTTTCGGGCGTCTGCAGAGGTTTTCAACTGTCTTTTCGATATAATATCTCTATGAGATCATTTATCCCTATCACATCTATTCTGATCTGCTGTCTCTTTGGCGGCTGTACTTCTGAAGAGAAAGCGGCAATGCTGAAAGAAGATCCCGAAGTACTTGAACTGATTCAGGCAACTGACCTGCATTATCTTTCGCCTTCTCTCACAGACCATGGCAGTGCTTTTGAAGCATATATTACAAAGTCTGATGGAAAAGACATGGAATACTCCGAAGAGCTGATCACTGCTTTTCTCGATGAGGTCATCCAGAAGAAACCGCATATACTGGTACTTACTGGTGATCTGACCTACAGCGGGGAAAAGAAAAGTCATATAGATCTTGCAGATAAGCTGAAGAAAGTAGAACGGGCCGGCATTCAGGTATGTGTAATACCGGGCAACCATGATATGTACAGCAGTACTGCGGTATCTTTTAAAAAGGATTCCTACACCCGCGTAGACAGCATTACCTCTGATGAGTTTACCAGCATGTACAGTTCCTTTGGCTATGCCGAAGCTCTTGCAAGAGATCCAGACTCCTTAAGCTATATATATCAGTGCGCTCCATCTACCCGTCTTCTATTCGTAGACGTCAATGCCTCCGAAGTTTACAACCATGTATCAAACAGCACACTGCAGTGGATTGAAGAACAGTTGAAGCAGGCAGAAGAAGACCATGTAAGAGTCATTGCATTCAGTCATCAGAGCATGCTTAAGCAGACAGTATTCTCTGCCGGCTATGTGATTGATAATGGCATTGCACTTGAACGTTTGTATGAACAGTATGATGTTCTCGCCAATTTCAGCGGACATTTGCATATTCAGCACACCAGAACTGGCGAGCACAATATTCCGGAAGCAATTACTTCTTCCCTTGCTGTTTCACCAAATCAGTATGCTGAGATTGCTCTCAGCAGCAAGGCACTAGATTATCAAACAAAGTGTGTCGACGTCAGCGCCTGGGCACTCAGCAATCATTCCGATAATCCTGATCTTCTGGACTTTGCGGCATACTCAAAAATGTTCTTCGACGATAATAGTTATCGCACTGCCTGCGAGGAGTATCAGTACATCAGCAATGCTGAAGAACTTGCACAGTACTTTGTCAGGCTGAATAACGCCTACTTTCAAGGCCGTGCCAATACCATAGAGTTCAATCACGATCTCAATAACCAGATTAACAAGATGACTGATCATCTGTCTGGATATATCCTGAGCATTCGTCAGGAGAAGACTGACATGAACCATATGCATGTAGATCTGGATTGACTTTGTGTTTATTTCTTCAGACATCCTACAGGGATGACGAAAGCGTCATCTTTGCGGCTCATCCTTATTTCGTATCATTCAAAACATTCTTTCAATCAGGGCGTTGAATCAGCACCTGTTTTCCTTGACCAGATGCTCGATTATATTGAGGTGTTCTTCACTGATATCAATTTCAATTTCATTGAGTTTGACTTTATTCAGTGCATATCTGCTATCTTCAGGATGAGGAACAGCATCTGCTTATAGACCATAAAATAAGATACTCGACCGGTATAGAGGAGTATACTTCCAACCCTTATACACAGATATATTCAGAGCCGCAGCGGCCACAGCAATGGAATGATCAGTCAGATTTCCTGACCGCTCTGGATCTGATCAAGGTCATCAGGGCTCTTCATCATCCATAATGAATAATTTTCCGGGTTCTGCATAGCAAGCAAAGATTGATGGCTCTGATGGTCCTGTTATTTAAAGATGAGTCTTGATGTGCAGTGCCAGCGGCACAAGTGTGCAGAAATTTCTTGCACAGTATTCAACTGTATTTTCTGCCCATACCGAATTACTTCTGATCCCGTCTTTCATATCAGTTCATCAAGTGCTTCATCAGCATTGAATTTTGAAGAGTATCCGCATGCGATATATCCACGGATTGAGATGTAGATCCTGCCAGTATATACAGTCAGGTTTTCTGATCATCATCAACATTCTTTCTTACAGCATCCCATATTTTGGATATCCAGCCATTCATTATACAGATGACTGAACGGCTGTGTATTTACGGCATTCAGATGGGTTTCACATCCGTCCCCATTTAGAAATTCTATAACATTGGCTGTCTAATTTTTGACACCGCATGTTTCTTATAATCCATACCAGCAGTTCAAGAACCTTTTAAGCATTTTGTTCTTGTCTGAGTTTATGGAATATCTTTTTTTTGACATTCATCGGAACACATTTTGTGTTTGAAAATCTCTTTATTGTCTGCTGAAAGCAGTGACGCATTCATCTCTTTCAATATGCAGACCGCACACCATCCTGCTTCACTCATCATTCTCTGCAGCCGGTTTTGTGTATGTCTGTGTGACTCAAGACATCTCACAAAATCTTTGGATTTCTTTAATTGGTACCGCTTATCATTTTGCTTATAACCGCCCGTAAAATAAACCAGACATTTTTGCAAAACTCTCATTTTGGAGAACTATTTGATAAGAAATACGATTCTCAATCATTTGTGATAAAAGCACCAGGAGCCAAGCCCGGTGCTTCCAGTTATCATACTATTGCATTGCCTGAATCATTTTTTGTCTGACCAATTCGTTATAGAACCCATCTTCAAGAACATCTTCTGTAACTGTATCAGATAAGTTCTTTATCTGTTTATCTGCATTCCCCATTGCTATGGAGTGACCTGCAAGCTGAATCATTTCTATATCATTTTCGCTATCACCAAAGCAGTATGAGTTTTTCTGATCAACGCCAAACCAGTCCAGGACTTTCATAATTGCGCTGCCTTTATTATCACCGAGGCGGTTCACATCAAAGGCAGTATAGGTATACTGACGCTTGATGCTGAACATCCTGCCACAGTACTCAGAAAACAATCCGCATTGTTTTTCTTCTCTGCATATTTCTATCATGAAATGATATTGTTCAATATCCTTCAGTTTCTTAAGAAGCCGCAGCTGAATGCCTAAACTGCCGAGCAGTTCTCTTACCATCTGATCATCAGGATCATCTGTAAACAGATTTTCTTGATTTACCAGAATGAATCGTCCTTCTGTTCTTCTGGAATAATCAGCAATAAACTGCACCTGTTCACGAGTAAACAAATGACTGCGCAGTATGGTACTGCCACATTCTATATATGCACCATTGCTCAAAATATATCCATCCGCATTAAATATAGACAGTTTTTCCGGCATCATGCACTTCGCCCGTCCAGAAGTCAGGATGACATAGGTATCTTTCTTCAGCTGATTCAATGCGTATGATGTCCTTGCTGAGATGTCCTTCATTCCGCGAAAGCCATCCATCAGTGTTCCATCAATATCACAGAAAAGAATTCGTTTCATCCGACTGAGCGGCAGCCTCGATTCGGTGCACCAATTGCTGTCAGACGCTTTACTTCTTCTTCTGGCAGATCACAGTTAATATCTCCAAACATCTGCTGTCTGTAATAAACGGTCTTCAGGAGAATTTCAAGTGACACTATTTTTGCATACGCTTCTTCAGGATTCTGTCCAACTGCAAGAACTCCATGATTGCCAAGCAGGATGACATCATAATCCATTATATATTTTTGAATACCATCAATGATTTCAGTTGTTCCGGGTTTGCCATACTTCAGACATGGAACTTCTCCAAACAGGATCAGAAATTCCGGAGCTGCCTTGCAGACGATATCTCTGTTGGCCTGGGCATAGGCTGTTGCCAGCGGCGGATGGCAGTGCACAACCGCTTTTACATCCGGTCTGACTTTATATACTGTTGTATGCATTGGGGTCTCTGAAGTTGGTCTGAGTTCCCCTTCCAGCGGGTTTCCATCAAGATCTACTGTGATAATCTTTCCTTCGCTTGCATGTATCTTGCTCTGAGTTGTTGGAGTCAGATAGACCTTATCCCCATTCCGGCAGGATACGTTTCCTTCATATGTTCCAGCAAATCCTTTTTCTGCCAATAGATGGCACACTTCAACAATCTCACGCTTGCAATCGTAATCCATCATATGTTTTATTCCTCCTCACATTTCCATAAATCTTGCACGAATATGTGCACTTGCTATTTCACGGAAATCGTCCAAATCTTTCTCAATTAGGAATGCCCGTTTTGGCAGCATAACTGCATCTCTGGCATTAACACCGATAATGAACTGATCTTCTGTCTCCTGAATTCTGCTGATCTCTTCCCAGGAGTTGAATCCAGATTCTTCTGTTGATCTGTTTTTAAACGTAATACCTTTATCATCAACCACAATCTGACGCTTGATATTGCGCCCTTTCTGATATACCTTTCGGTACTTAAAGATATTGATCTGAACCGAAAGAAATGCCGTCCCTACTATTACCACTACCAGCAGCGTGCAGGCATATACTGTCGGACTGATCGTAATTACCTTAGCCATACTGAGAACGAAAAGCGAAAGGCAGATAATCCAGGTAAAGAGGATCAGGTAACGCTTCCACTTCTGTATACCAAATGTCATGCACATTACGGAATCCGAATAATCGGACTGTTCAATTTTAAAATTGAATACCAGTCTGTCAGTCATACTATTCTCCAAATCCCTGATCTATCATGGATACCAGGCTATCCACTGCTTCTGCTTCATCCTCGCCGTCAGCGTCTATTTCAACTTTGTCATTCTGACACAGCCCAAGTGTCAGAAGACTCATAATGCTTTTGGCATTCATCTTGCTGCCAGGCTCACTCGTGCGGCAAATTGTTATTTGTGATTTATATCTGCTTGCCGTGCGAACAAACTCTGATGCCGGTCTTGCATGAAGACCTGTCTGATTAATGATTCTAGTCTGTTTTGATATCATGATTCCTCCGTCAGATCACGCCGAAACTATGGCCGTGATAATATCAGCTGTTTTCTATACATGGGATTGAAAACGCACTATTTGCAGTAAATCATGAATAGTGCGTTTTCATCTTTACTGCTTAAGCTGCTGCCGCTTCAGGTTCTGCAGCACCGCTTGGATTCAAAGCCTGTCTTTCGAGTGAAGCATGGATCTTTGTCATATTCTTTTTCAGTACGATATACAGAACTGCATATACAGCAAGTTCGATAATGACACCCGTCCAGCCAAGCTGGTGTACAATCTCAAACAGCAGATAACCTACCGGCTGTCCGATAATGATCAGCGATGTAACCATCATTGTGCCATATGTCTCACCGCCTGAACTGACGACTACTTCGTGGAATGTCGGTCCGCACAGAGTGCATACATACAGGAAGATAATTGAGATAATCACACCACCGATAACTGACTTCAGAACGTTGCCATTTGCTATCGCAACCATTGGCTGAATGCAGTATGGAATTGCAACAAGGTCAACGACCGGCAGGCACTGATTGCCTGGAAGAACAAATGAGAGGAACAGGCAGAATGGCATAACCAGAAGGCCAGAAATAAGAGTAGCTGTCTCACCGTATCCGGTTGCGTCATTAACTGCGAGATACCATTCACCCTGATAGCCCTTAGTTCTCTTTTTGGAAGCTTCCGTGATTGCTGTGAATGCGCCGGAGAAGATCGAAGAGATCTTCGGGAAGACGCTCATAACTGCTGATGTTGCAATTGCACAGGTGAACAGTTCACCCCATGCAGCCAGTTCATTCAGTCTGCTGGCATTGCCAACAAGACCAATGATGAGACCAAGAATCAGACCCAGAGTCATCGGTTCACCGATGAAGCCAAGTTTCTTTTTCAGAGCTACTGGATCTGCTTTTACTTTATATAGTCCAAGCTTGTTCATAATCCAGTTAAGCGGAATTGCGACAATTGCAATGGTTGCAGTATGCAGCGATGCAATGGTACATCCTGGATACCCATAGTACGTTGACCAGCGCTTTGCAATCACTTCAGTGATCAGCAGGGTATAGATCTGCTGAATTGCCATGACAGCAATTGCAAGTGCCATATTTCTTGTCAGAACATAAACCATTGAACCCCAGCACATATAGGAATAGTTGTTCCACAGATCACCAGCCTGGAAGATATTTGTGAAATGTGTCAGGAACAGAATTACCTGCAGTGCAATACAGATGGCAATGAAGATCATGCCCGCTTCAGTAGAATATGCAACTACAGAAGTATTTGGCCAGCCAAGGTCATAGACCGGCAGGTTTACTCCGGTGCTGGAAATCATTCTGCTGATAACCGGTGTGATGATGTTGCCGTATGCAGCGATGACAAGAGAGAATCCTTCCAGACCGACGCCGGCAGACAGCGCAGAGATAAATGCCTTTTTAGGCTTTACCTTAAATGCAATATTAATGATGAACATGATGATCGGCACAAATACTGCGGCTGGGAATGTGTCAAAAAATGCTTTTAATGCTGAAAAGAAAATATTCATTTTTATCCCCTTCTTTACGAATCGCTCGTATTACTTTCCGGCTGCTTTAAGAATCTTTGCCATTTCTTCTTTGAATTCTTCCGTGCCTCTTCCGGTAATAAGACCAATTGCCGGGATAGCTGGTACGCCATTCAGATCGTCATCATCAATTGGACTTGCATACGCAACGAAATCATAATGCTGACGAGCGAGATAATTCGGCATCTCTGTCGGATTGGCTTCCATAGCCTCAACATCATAGCCTTCATCTTCCAGCATTTCGCTAATCGTATTTGCCAGCATCGACGATGTAACAATTCCTGAACCGCATACTGTTAGCAATCTTACTGTTGACATGTTTCCTCCTTCCTTATTTGCTGTTCTTAACAATCCCTGTTAAGTTAACGCCTAGTTGAATATCGGTGACAGCAGTTCATATATTTCTTCACTGCTGCCAGCATCGCGGATCTGATTCAGTTTCTTTTCATCCTGTATCAGCATCATAATTTTCTTCAGCAGCGCAATCTGCTCATTTGGATCTGTGATTGCCAGCATGAACAGCAGTTTCGGCTCAAGAGCTATCTCCGGCGATCCCATCTGCTGGAACTGCACTTTGTTTTTTAGAATACCGATTCCGATTGCCGGTTCATTGATATATTCCTTAAAGGTATGTGGGACTGCAATATCAAATGCAACTGCCGGAAGTGCGGTGGGATATTTCTTCTCTCGTTCTACAAGTGCATCTGGGTAAGTCGGCTTTGCTACACCTGTCTTCACAAATTCTGCACTTAGGTTCCTCAGTACTTCTTCGGATGTCTTGCCTTCCAGTTCAAGTACAATGAGATCCTTTCTTAGCATGTGTGTTTTCCTCCTGTCGACTGAACAATGTTATTCTGTCCCAGGCAGCAATGAAAAAGAAGTGTGTTTTCTGCAAACAGTCACTTCTGATTCTGCAAACTCTATTATCATGCATGAATGGATTTCTGCTGAGATCTTCAGCAGGCTGTGATAACTGACAGGATTAGATTATATAGTTCCTTTATATTATCTGACTGATTGATCATATCATTGATCTCGCTGCTTTCGAGCATCATGACCAGGCCGTGGATCAGCGCTATATGATTGACCTTGTCAGTTGGAGTAATGATGAAGATTTTAGACGCTTCTCTTCCATTAACATCAATTGGCTCATTGAGTTTAGCAAAAGCCAGTCCGAGTCGATCACTCAGCTGCATAGGTGCATGTCCGAGTAAGTAGCCATTGCGATACACCATATACGGTCCATATTTATAGATATTTGCAATAATTGCATCGCAGTATTCATAATCAATGTATTTCTCTTTAATCAGCGGCTGGGCAGCTATCCGGATCATCTGCTCAAAACTCTTGTTCTTTGAATCACACACCTGCACAAAACTATATTTGAAGATACTGTCTGAGATGTGTGACTGATGCTGAGACCGTTCGGCATGCAGCGGTTCGATTGTCTTATCCATTGCAGAAAGATCCAGACGGCCAATTTTACTGTCTTTATCCTCAGACCGATTGTATGTCTTTTCGAATATAATTCTGCTGGCTTCATTGGTAATGCTGACTTTGTCTCTTTCCGTCAGAATAGATCCAATCACGATCAAATTTCCAGGATATTTCTGCATCTCATTCACATTGATACTGGAGATAATTACGTCACAGTCATGGCAATAACTTCCAGTCTGATATTCCTGCAGACCGATGCACTCCTGTATGCTGATGCGTTTATCCAGTGATTCAATTTCATTCTTCAAAAGATATGAAGTGGAAAGCCCGTTCACGCAGATCAGAACAGCTTTTACTATCGGTATTTCAAGCTGCTGCTTAACTGCATATCCGGCATAATAGAGCGTCAGAAAACCAATTTCATTATCACTTAGAGGTGTATTGAATTCTTTCTCAATGACTTTTGCTGCCTTCTGTGTTACCGAGAAATACGTCTGATACTTTTCCTTGATCTGACCAATCAGCGGATTATCAATTGAAACCCCACATTTATACCTGAGAAACGCAATATCAAGATGCTTAATCAGTGAAAGTTCAAATTCATCATTATGTATCTCTATAGCTGTCAAAAGATAAAAGATGTCGTTCATTTTGCGAGCCAGGGATGTCATAAGATCAATCTTGTTAAATATTCCATTTCTCGAAATTGAGGAGCAGTAAAGATAAGTCGCAATATATTCTTTCTCGTTTTCAGAAATCTCATTAAATGCAGATGATATCAGCTCATATTCTGTGTTGACCATTTTATGAGGCAGACAGTTTTCCACATCCCGTTCGCTGATGTAGTCTTCATGATTGGCAAGAATGCAGGCAAGTGCTTTTAGAGAACAGTCATAATACCCATTCCCAGTTTCTTCATTGATCTTCAGCAGTGTTTTATATCGTTTCCTCATCTGTTCATCCAGAAATTTAAATCTTCTGCATAACAGTTCCTGATCTGAAGTGATCGCATAGATATTCGAGAAAAAGTAAAAAAAAGCTTTGCGTTTACTGTACTCTCTTCCTTCTATGGTATATCCGGACTTGCTGTCAAAGCTGATTTCTATATCAAACGGGAGTACCAGTTTCTTTAGTAGATTCATATTGCTGATAATTGTAAATCTGCTGATTTCAAATAACTCCTCAAAATCTTTAATCGTTAATTTTTTTCTGGTCGAATAGATTTCACAGTAAATAAAGGAACATCGTTCCAGCTGTCCGAGTGAGCATATCTGCATCATTGGAATAATCTTGAAATACTCGTTCAGTGTTCTTCGCTGTTCAGCGCTGAGCTTGAACCCTTTGCCATACTCTGCAAGAAGTGGATTCTGATCGCGTTTCTCAAGAATTGCATTGACGCTTTCAAGTGCATAGTAAACATTTCTTTTTGATATCTCCAGTTTATTCGCAATTTCATCTGCATTAATATAATCACTGGCATTCATCAAAATTCTGATAATCTCAACAATTCTGTCATCAGCTGATAGTTTCATACGTTACAAAGTATAACAGTGCAGAGCATTGCATCCTATACTGAATTCTGCAAAGTCATATACCAACACATTGCAAAATTGAGCAGTCATAAAATATCCAGACATCTATCATGATGATCAGTACTGTCTGAACTGACTATGCCAATTCACATAAACCGCATTTATATCTTTTAGTTACAGACTGAAGTCGCTTCCGGTCTGCTGAAAATGTTCATGCATATAATCCATCAATGCACGCATGCATCCTTTATCCTTACACTGACTCAGGGTATTCACGCATTCAGTCGAATTGTCTTCGTGAATGATTCCCGATCGGCACAGACTGATAATTGTATCAATATCTGATACATCACCGGCCTGCTTCAGTGCATCCTGAAGATGATTCTCCAGAATTTCAATATATGCAGTTTTGCGATCTTTTGACATCTGGTACGGATATTCCAGTCTTGCGGCAAACAGTCGAATTCTGTCTGCATTCAGATATTCCGTGCATACCAGACGATCATAGTCCTCATAGTCAAAGTTTTTGCTGTGATGACCAAACTCTGCAATCAGTTCTTCCTGCAGAGATGGATATGCCTTTCCCGGAAAGCATATCTTTGTGTCAGTATCGCTGAACCGCACTTCTTCGATCATGGTTCCTCTAAATGGAGCTTCATGGATGGTTCTGAGTCCGGTTGGCAATGTAGCCTTGAGGACTGGTGCGTTTAGGAATGCATGCACGCCTAGATCAGTCAGTCCGTCTGGAAGCGATACTTCCTTATCATCTCCAAAGAATCGAATCAGTTCATATATCTGTCCCTTGTGATAGTAGAGGCCATTGTTTTCAATATGAAAGAGTCGATTATCTTCATCAACCTGAATTTTCTTTATACCGCGACGGTATTCAAATGGATGATTCAGTGAAGTCAGCGAGCCTTCTTCAATTATCTTCATGGAAGCCGGTATATGCAGCACATCCAGTTCATCCAGATTCTCAAATGCATGTTCCTCGATTGCGGTACAGCCATCGGGAATTGTGTATTCCTTTTTCTTTATGTTGGGGAATATTCCTTCCATCGTCAGCATGCCATCATCGAGTCTTCGATACAGTGCATAGTCATCAGACATATGGAATGGATTTCCTGTCTCCACCTTCAGTTTTACATTCAGATTCCAAGGTTCATCAATCCGATATACCGTCTTTGGTATTTCAGCTTCTTCCACGGTATCAGCGCAGAGAAAATCAGAGCCAATGATCTGCAGGCCTTCGTTCAGCACCAGCCGTTTCAAATCAACACAGCCCTCAATCGCAGATGCTTCAATCTTTCTGACACTCCCGGGAATTATCAGCTCTCTGATTCCTTCTTCATGATGATCAAAAGCTCCGCCGCCAATAATGACGACTGTCTTTCCGTCGATCATTTCAGGAATTGCCACTTCTTCCTGACCTTCTCCGGTGTATTCTGTCAGCCGTATTCCGTCACTGACATCTTCATATAAATATTCGCTCATAATTACAGTGCAATGACTCCTTCTTTTTTTATTTGAGCCGTATAGCGATCCATCTCTTCCATCAGCCTGGCATGACGTTCTTTCAGATTCAGCCGACTGCTGTTTTTATAATAGCCGTCACAGCCATGTTCGGCAATAAACATGGCAGAAGTTCTGCAAACCGTGAGCTGAGTCAGAATAATCAGAATTCCCTGATCATCTGGGAAATTCTCCCCGGCGAATTCAAACAGATGATCCATTTGTTC
>SABF01000086.1 GCA_009929095.1 Erysipelotrichia bacterium | reverse complement strand
GACTTATTCCATCCTGGCTCTTTTCAACTACTTATTATAGATTTTCTTGTAAAGCTTAATGAAGCGTTCTGCAAGAATGCCGAATGTCTCAGCACTCATCAGCTGGTCTTCCGCATGCGTCAGCAGCAGATCCATTGAAGGCATTTCCCCATTGGCCAGCTTGGTCAGCAATCCGCCATGTGCATCATGCCCCTGGATGAACGCTTCCTGTCCTTCCTTGATCTGTTTTTCTGCTTCACTGAAATTCCCATCAGATGCTGCGTCAATTGCCGCAATATAGCAGGAGCGTGCAGTTCCAACAGCAGCTATAATCTGAAATGATACCAGTTCCAGCCCCTGCAGATCCTCGTCCATGCTTATTTCTCTCCCATCAGTTTCAGTGCTGTGTTCAGAACTGTCTTGCCATCCATCATTCCATATGCGCGCATATCAATAGTTTCAACCGTTTTATCTGGATAGTTTTCCTGAATCTTCGTCAATGCATAGCGAACCTGCGGACCAAGCAGAATCAAATCAGCATCAGGTGCATAAGTATCTGTTTCAGCAAGACCATATGCATTTATTGTGCAGTCCATACCAAGAACATCTGCTTCGTCACGCATCTTCTTTACCAGAAGACTGGTTGACATTCCTCCAGCGCAGAACAGAACGATGTTTTTCACTAGATTTCTCCTTCATACCGTTTCTTTCAACAGCATTTATGTATGGTAATAGTAGTACGATTTTCAGTCTTCTTCAATCACTCCAGATCTGCACCGTTGGAAAAAATGACTTTCTGATACCAATAGAAGGAATCTTTTTTGATTCTTGCCATATCCTTTAGATCAAATTCGTCACGATTGACATATATAAAGCCGTATCGCTTGCTGATTCCCTGATGTGTAGATACCAGATCAATCGCTGACCATGGCGAGTAGCCCATCAGATCAACACCGTCGGTGATTGCTTCACGGCAGGCCTGAATATGTTTTTTCAGGTAGTCGATACGGTAATCATCATGAACTCTGTTATCATCAGTCAGAGTATCCGGGACTCCGCAGCCATTCTCCGTAATCAAAAGCGGAAGGTGATAGCGTTCCCACAGCTGCCTCAGCGTCGTCCTGAGACCGATCGGATCAATGCCCATACCATTGGATGTGTGCTCCTGATTCCTGTTTTCCACACTTTCTGCGATACCCGGGAAACACATCAGGCCGGTCATGAAATCAGACATGGATTTCATTTCATCGATTGACTTGACTTTTGAGTCCTTTGGCATGTATTTCACGCAGCCGGCACCGTAATAGTTGAAAGCAATAAAGTCTGCCTTTCCTTCTCTTAGATCCCGTCTGTCCTGCTCTGTGACATCTGGAAATACGCCGCTGTCCCTCATCCACGCTTCAAGTGCTTCCGGATATGTGCCGAAGACCATTGGATCTAGGAACAGCCTGTTTCTGAACTGATCAAAGTCCATGGCAGCCAGTACATCTTCCGGTTTGTCAGTTTCTGGATAGATCGCAGTGATATTTGGTGCTGGTGCAATCTTGGCATTCTTTGCCATGGCATGACAGGCAATCGCCGCTCTTGCACTGGCTACCAGCATATGATGATTTTCCTGCATGACCAGCCTGAAATCTGTCAGCCTTTTTTTATTGAACAGCACCATCATATTCTGTTCATTGATGGTCAGAAAGTACTTTGTCTTATTGCCGTATTCCCGGAAACATACTCTGGCATATGCCTCAAAGTCATCAATGCACTGACGGCTTTCCCATCCGCCGTATTTTTCCTGCAGGGCCATGGGAAGATCAAAGTGATACAGGGTGATCACCGGCTCAATTCCGTACTTCAGGCATTCGTCTATCACTTCGTGATAATGGGCAATCCCCTTGGAATTCTCTGTCACGCCATCCGGCATGATCCGCGGCCAGGAAATAGAGAAGCGGTATTCTCTTAAGCCCATCTCGGCAAACAGTGCAATGTCTTCTCGGAAGCGATGATAATGATCGGAAGTCACTTTCCAGTCAGAAGTACCTGGAAAAATCGCGGCAGCGTCTTTAACTGACTTCCCTTTTCCATCTTCATCCCAGGCGCCTTCGCATTGGTAGGCACTCGTAGATGCACCCCATAGGAATGTTTCCGGAAATGATTTTAGTTTCTTGTAGTCCATAAATATCCTCCTCTTGATATGATACGTCATTAAATAATCTGATTGGGAATAATGACAAGAAGACATTTCCGAAATTCTTTCTCATGCCGCATTTCACCGCAATTAAAAACCTGAGAATTTCTTCTCAGGCATGCCGATCAATAATTTCAGTGATTCTTGGCAGAATCTGCGATTTGCGAGACAGTACTCCAAGCTGCAGGCAATGTGTCTCTTCCGCTTCATTTGGATACGCTTCTGAAAGCCAGGCCGCGTATTCCCCGCCGCCAAAGAGCACAGATCCCTTGTCCAGCACACTGGTAAAGGCCGCAATCAGAAAATCTGCTCCCTTCTGTTCTGCAAAGTCATCTACTTCCTGCTGGATTCGATCAGAATCTGCTCTTGTCTGTTTCAGATCTGCCACCATCATCTGGGCAATCATCACTTTTATGGAATGAACTTCATATACCTTAACATCCTGATTCAGAAGATCTGCAAGATTCCTGCTGGAAGTATCTGCCTGCACGGCAAACATCTCCCGGCCAAAGTCATCGATATCAAGATTGGCAAGCGCCGCAAGAATATCAGCCGTTTCATGATCCTTCGGCGTTGTGGTCGGAGACTGGAACATCAGTGTATCAGACAGCAGTGCACCCAGAAGCAGTCCGGCCATATTCTGTGGGATGGGAATCTGGTTCTCACGATACATCGTAGCAATAATTGTGGCAGTTGAACCGACAATTTCATTTCGGAAGCTCACTGGCTGACTGGTCGCAAAATCACAGATTCGATGATGATCCACCACTTCCAGAAGCTGTGACTTCTCTACTGCTCTGACCGACTGTGAGAATTCATTATGATCGACAAGAATGATTTTTTTGTTTTTAAAATTCATGATGTGATAGCGGGAAACATAGCCTGTCAGATGTTCCTGAGCATCCAGTACCGGATAGGTGCGATATCTTGTAGACATCATCTTTCTGGCGGCATCTTCTGCCAATTCACTGGTATGGAAAACAATAAGATTCTTTGTCATTACCAGTTTCACCGGTGGTGCAAAGTAAACATATCTTGAAGTGTTCATGGATCCGTGACCGGAGATGATTACCGGACAGTGATATTCTCTGGCGGTTTCAATGACCTGATCGCTGATCTTTTTTGCCCATACAACGATCAGCAGACCAGCACCCTTGCGGATCAGTTCTGCCTGAGCATCCGAATCATCACCGACTATGACAATGCGATCCTTGATTTCATAGTTCTCCAGCTTTGCAGCTGTCAGAGCAATAATGGATACTTTTCCATTCAGATGATACTGCGTATCACGATAAATCATACTGCCGTTGATCGTGCTGCAAATATCATCAATAGACGTCTTGGCCAGCAGTTCAATGCCGGATGCCGTATCTCCCAGCCCGATCGTAGTCAGATCACTTTTGGTCACCATACCCAGAACGGTTCCATCATGATCCGTGACACAGAATGCAGTCCGTTTCTGCTTCTGCATTTCCATGATTGTTTCATAGATTGTCATTTCCGGGGATATAGAAATCGGTGAATCTTTATCAATCTCTGCCAGTGTTTTTCTTGCGTCTTCCAGAAGAATCGGTTCTTCAAAGCCAAACCGTTTCAGAAGCCAGGACGTTTCGGCATTCAATTTTCCGAGCCGGCAGGGAACTGCCTTAGTTCCTCTTGCCCGCTTAAAAAAAGCATAGCCGATTGCTGATGCAATCGAGTCACTGTCCGGATGCATATGCCCGGTGATATAGATGGTATCATTCTGATCCATGATTTTCCTCCGTATTTTGATTTCGATTTTCCTTAATTATTGTATCACCGCTCACTGCTGAAACAGGTTCAGCTCCAGCAGTTCACTGATCTGATGAATCACCGGGATATCCACTGCACAGGGACGGCTGCCCCAGGTCCAGATCCAGACGGGATTCATCCCGGCCCGATAAGCGCCGAGAATGTCCTTAGAGAAGATATCGCCGACCATGACACTCTCTTCGGGCAGTACATGCATCCGCTGGACAGCGATCTCAAACAATCTGACATCTGGTTTGGATATTCCATAATCTGCACTGACTACAGCATCATCGAAAAGATCCGCCAAACCGGCATTTTCTATTTTCTTTCGCTGACCTTCACTTGGTCCGTTGGTGATCATTCCAATCTGACAGCCTCGTTTCTTCAATTCTTCGATGGTTCTTCTGGAATCCGGGAAAGCAACAGCGTACTGATTGAGACTGACATTCCACCATTCAGTAAAATCCGGATAGCTCAATTCAATTCCGTATTCCTGCTTCAGCTTATCAACAATATACTGCTTGGAAGCAGTGCCGTTTTCATCCCATATCAGACAGTCCTGTATGATCGCTTCCTGCACAACCGGATCCATTCCGTTTGTGTTTTCAATTATTGCCCGATGCCACAGCTGCCAGGCATACTGATTGCGGTCGCCAAGCGTATCATCAAAGTCAAAGAATACTGCCTTTATTCTCATAGCCGATCCTTTCAGCTGACCAGTCCGGTCAGATTTACCTCCCATCGATAAGTGTGATAGCGTTTCATGCCTGCTGCAATACGCACAAACTGTTCAATCTCTGTCAGAAGGAAGATTATCACAAAATCAGTCATACAAAATTCGAGAATCAGGATATACACCATCGGGATTCCTACACTCCACATAATACCTGAATCAAGGAACATAAGAAACCTGGAATCACCGCCGGCCCGAAGTGCTGAGAAAATTACTACGATAATCAGTCTCGTAGAGATGCGGATCGATGCAATTCTTACAACGCCTGCCGCTGTACTAATAACACCGGCATCCGATAGTCCGAAGAGACTCACCAGCGGAGAAGCAAATGTAATGATGATAATTGATACAATTCCTGCAGAAATCAGTGCCAGTACCAGAAACCGTCTGCTTTCCTTTATCGCTTCTTCTCTGTCGCCTTTGCCAAGTTCAGCACCAAGGATCATTCCGGCAGCTACTGAGATGCCATTGCATACTGAGGAGAAGATATTTGCAATCGTATTGCCTACATAGTAGGCATCGGTAACTTGAGTGCCAAGAAGACCATATGCTTTGATAAACATGGATGAGCCAAAGGAGAACAGCGCTTCATTTAGAATCGTTGGATAGGTTCGCTCCATAATTGGTTCAACAAATGATTCTGACAGAGAAAACATAGCATGAAAAGACCCGATAAAAGGTATCTTCTTCCATACGGTATATACAATATAGGCCGCAACACTTGCTGACTGAGCAATGACAGTTCCCCAGGCTGCTCCGGCAGCGCCAAGTTTGTAAAACCCAGGCACACCGAAAATCAGCACATAATTGAAAAAGCAATTCACAGCCATCGCTCCGATGGACAGATACATAGGCACTGTTGTTTTATGGAAGCAGCGAAACAGGTAATTAAACGTAAAGGCGATGCAGGTCAGCGGATAGGAATATCTGACAATATCCAGATAGACCAGTGCCTGTTCAGCAACGAATGGATCCCTGACATAGAAACCAACGATTGTCTTTCCCGCAAATGTCACCCCCAGAAACCAGATCAGCCCAATTGCTCCATTTAGAAGCAGAGACAGGCCGAATGTTTTCTTCATGCTGGAATAATCGCGGGAGCCGAAGAACTGTGCAGCAAAGATTCCAACACCTTCCATGACACCAAAGGCAATTGTGATGCACATGCCTTCCAGCCGCGATCCAATGCCGACAGCTGAGACTGCACCGATCCAGGAAACCATGATTGTATCTACGATTCCCATCGCACTCGAAAGCAGCTGCTGAAGCATGCTTGGCACTGCCAGCATTGCCGCACGCCGATAAAAAATGGCATTGCCGAAATACTTGTTTTCTTTCATAGCAGCATCCCCTTTCCCCTGAACACAGCTGCAATGATTTCATTCTGAAATCTGTGCACCGCCAGAAAATAAAGGCAGAGGAAGTCCTTACTCCCCCTGCCGCAATTAATTTGATTGCTTTACTGCTCTGCGGATTGCTTCTGCAATGCCATTCGCATCCAGTCCGTATTTTTCCAGCAGCGCCGCAAAACTTCTGCTTTCAGCGAACTGATCCTGCATGCCGACTCTTGTGATCAGACGCGGTACAGTTCTTGAAGCCGCATCTGCGATCAGCGATCCAAGCCCGCTGACGGTATTGTGCTATTCACAGGTCACAATCACTTCATGGTTCTTTAAAACTTCAGCAATCCCTGCTTCATCTGCCGGTTTCAGACAGCATACATCGACAGCAGTCGGTTCAATGCCTTCTGCTTTCAGTTGTTCAGCTGCCTTGAGTGATGCCTGCACCATGAGTC
>SABF01000447.1 GCA_009929095.1 Erysipelotrichia bacterium | reverse complement strand
CCAGAAAAGTATCATCTTACCGACGACTGCTACCATTGCTCGGATGGCTTCTGGTTTTTATGTCGAGTCGCTTTTTTTCCTGGAATTCTATTCATATTTTTGATTTTATGCAGTTTCCTACCAGATTTATCAATCCTGCCTGCGCATGCTTTGCTGCCGCAGCTGGAAAGGAAGTGTGGAAATTAAGAATTCCAACACTTAATCGCAGACAGATACATTTGGCGTCCGGTGCTTTTCTCAGCATTATTTTTACCATCAATCTAGTTCAGTTGTATCAGGATTATGGAATTTTTAACAATGCTAATACTGATGCGGATTTTTCCAACGATGATAAATTTTATCCGGATCAGAAATACTGGTATGACGTCATGGAGCTTTCTACGCCAGACTATGTTCCTGCAAATACTGATATCAGTTACCGGGATTATGGAAGGCTGATTACGATTAATTCCAGTGACCGCCTGGTTGAGATGGATGAATCAGAATATGGAGTACTGTCATTCTCTACAGAGCAGACAATTGGAAATGGCTACTTCCAGATTCCTAAGACCTGGTACTATGGGTATACAGCCACAGCTTACAGAGATGGTCAGAAGATCAGTATGTATGAGACAAAGATGGATTCGATTACTGGACTTGTCTCCTTCGATATAAAAGATGCCTCTGATTCACCGATCACTGTAAGAGTCACTTATGAGCCAACAACTTGTCAGACAGTGAGTGCAATAGTCTCCTGGATTGCTCTGATAGGGTGGATTGGAATGAATCTGTGGTCTTTGATCAAGAAGAGTATTTTAAAAAGGGCTTCAATGACTGAAGAAGGTACTCTGCAAGAATGAAATCAGAATATGATTTTGATATACTTTACAGGGGAAATAAATGAAACCTGAGATCAGTGTGATTGTGCCTGTTTATAACGTGGAGAACTGGCTGGAAGAATGTCTGAACAGCATTGCGGCCCAGACATTTTCAGGTTATCAGGTACTGCTGGTCAATGACGGTTCTACAGATGGATCTTTAAAAATCTTGAAACAGTGGGAAACCAAGGATTCTAGATTCAAAGTTATTACAAGAGAAAATGGCGGCTTATCTGCTGCTCGCAATACCGGATTAGTTCTTTCTGAAAACAAATATGTTGTATTTGTCGACAGTGATGATGTGATTGCGCCTGATTATCTCAAGCATCTCTATGAGGCGGCTGTTAATAGTCAGGCTGACAT
>SABF01000085.1 GCA_009929095.1 Erysipelotrichia bacterium | reverse complement strand
GGATATATAGGACTCCGGATTGTCATCTTTCCATAGAAGACGTGCAAGTTCTCCATTGGTGCACATAGCCCTCTGACGGTCAACTAGATACGCAAGCATCTCCTTTGTTCGTGAATATTGAAATGACAGTTGACGCTCATCCACATAAACCTCTAAATTTCCAAAGCAATGAAATCGAATTGCTTTATTTGGATTTAGATTGAGATGCTCCAGTTCTTTTTTATCTTTTCCGGGGTGACCGGGTTCAGAATATAACCCGATGCATGGAGCTGAAATGCGTCAATTGCATACTCTGCGGATCCGGTTGCAAAGATAATTTTAATGTCCGATATTTCTTATAAAGCCATTCAGCCAGACTCAAACCGTTTCCATCTTCCATATTGATATCCAGAAAAGCTGCATCTATCCTGTCCAGATGCATTTCATTTTTAACGTTCTGAACTTTACGATAGCTTATGACATCCGCATTCGAAATCGCTTTCCGAATGCACTGCACTAGGTTCTCCAGTGAAAACCGTTCATCATCTACTGCAAGAATTGATATGCTCATTTTCAATCATCTCCTGTCATCTCGGATAAGTATGAATATTCACAGCTCTGAAATAAGTTCCAGTCATGATACTCAAAGAATGTACTTTGGTAAGAAATAAGAGATTTCCAAATCGATATGCTGTGGAATACATCCGTGTCATATTTGCCTGAACACTCAGCTTATGACCTATTGCAGGGCTTCATTCTTCAGCAATGATTTCATTTGAACTAAAGCACTGCATGCACACAAGCTCTATGTAAACATTGAAAAATGGCTATTCTGCATGTTTCCCGTATTGCAGCAAAGCACAAAATACTCGCGTATTTTTGAAACTATAGCTTTTCAACTGGCATAAAAGAGACACAGATATATCTGTGTCTTTTATCCTCATTTACTGAAAACCGATTAATTATCAGAGTACGATAGTATCTTCTGTTTTGGAAACATACTCATCATAATGCAAAGCAAAGCACATATTGAAGAGAATATCCACCACATACAACTGAGAGATCCGTGAGCTCATCGATACCTTTCTCATATATGGCTCTGTTTTAGAGACAGGAAGATGATAGTCGCACAGTTTGGAAAGACTATTTCCTCTTGTTGTAATCGTAATAATCCTGATCTTGCGCTTTCGCAGTTCTCTTGCAATCATCAGCATGTTCTTGCTTTCCCCGCTGTAGGATACAATCACCGCCACATGATCAACTGGGGTAATCAGTGCCTGTACCCGCTGCCGATCAATCAAATCAAAAAAAGAAACTGTCTTACCGATGCGCATGAATTTAAATGCCGCATCCTGGGCAACCAGATTTGAGGTACCATTGCCAAAGAAATCAATTGCCGGAGCCTGATCCAGTACTCTCGCCGCTTCTTCATATATCTGACGATCAGCCATAGCCAGTGTGTCATGAATTGCCTGAATCGTACTGTCCGTCACACGCGTCATAATGGTATCCGTCGAACTGCCTTGGCATCGCTGATCGCTGATCTTCTCAACTTCTGATTCTCTGCTCTCAGCTCTTGAAAGCTGCTGTGCCAGCATAATCTTCATCTGCAAAAATCCATCAGTTCCAACCTTGCGGCAGAAACGAGTAACAGTAGCCGGTGAGGTATAGCTCTTCTTTGCCAGTTCTGTGATGGTCATGTTTAAGACCATTCCCGGGTGAAGAAGAATGAATTCTCTGATTTCATTTTCGTTGACTGTAATGTTCTCAGCCAGCCTGATCGTATCAAGAATGTCCATAGATCGCCCCTCGGCGAAAATAATTATCGATGTCTGTCTCTTTATATGAAAATAATTTTATCAGTAAACAGCAGAATGTCAATGCTTCCGTGACTCCCGTTCTTCCCGCAGAATTGCCTTTTCTATTTTCGCAATGGCAGACTGAGCAGCAATAGCCGCCTGCGTATTGTCATACTTTTTCTGGATGTTGTTCAGAATTCCTGCTTTTTTAACCAGCGGTACCGTCTCTTCGCAATAGGTAACTTGACAGTGATGATAATCTACTGCGGCCAGATCATAAAAATACTTCACCCGTTCTTTCTTTGTCTCATAACTGACTTCAAAATAACGGTTTTCCAGTACCGGTCCAATATGAATCTGAATACTCCTTCGATCTTTGCCGAACTGTACCTGACAATCATAAACAGCACCGTCAAGATTCTCTTTCCTTGACAGTGTCCGTTTGGATGACTGTGTAGCTGCATCCTGATGCATTTTCACCAGATAATCAAAGAATGCATCAGCACCTACCTCGATAACGGATGTTACTTGCATGTTTTCAGTTCTCCGTTCATATGGTACATCTTCTGATCAACAGTCATGCCATTTTTCAGATAAAACCTCATTGCCTGTTCGTCAGTAGTTTTGAAATATGCAGTATCCAGATCTTCATCCCTCATCTGCTGCCAGCAGAGATGGAGAAGTACTGAACCAAGGCCGCAGTTTCGAAATGATTTGGAAACCCCAAATGGTCCAAATCGTTTTGGATCACCATCATATGCTCTTTGAATGTAGCCGGCCGGCCGGCTATGGTCCATTGCCAGAATAATTTTATCTTCTGCCGTTCCGTTTGAAATTGCCTGACATACATTACGATACCAGCCGGTCGTAAATTCATCAGAAATCATGTTCAGCAGAGCTGGTGCATCTTCATACTTCATATTTCGGAAGACAATTCCCTGATCTATAAAATCATTTCTATGCTTAAGTACTTTCTCTGGCATTTTATAATCATTCAAATTTCTGTGCATGGCAAAAGCCATATTTTGTTTTTCAAATCCGTGACTGAGAAAGAATGACAGTGCTTCGCTGTCAGCATTGACAGCCGGAAAAAAGTACAGCGGGCTGTACATTCCAAGTATCATTTGTTTTCTTTCAATTCGATTGTATTCCATCGCCTTCTGAAGCAGTACTAATCCGATACCCTGTCTGCGATATTTCGGCTTAACCCCAATTGCCAGCAGCCAGCACCGATCTTCCTCAAGCCCTCGATCAATATAGGGATACCTACGTCTGATGGATATGGCAAATCCAGCCACGACGTCATCATCCATTGCAAGCCATACTGCCTGACTGTCAAAGTTTTCATCGCAGATCAGCACATGGAGGAATGTACGCATGGTCATTGGCACACCAAAGATATCCTGCCAATCACGCACCAGAACAGAATAGTTCTCAGGTTCTGCAGTACAATATCTGATCATTTTGCTTCCTCAAATCGATACTGATATCCAAAACGATAATATGTCAGAAGCTGCATTCCGTGTCCTGAAATTCTGCCAACTACATTTACCCGTTCATCACTGGCCAACGGCTGCAGTACGATTTGCATTTCGCCGCTGTAGCGACTGTACTTCTCATTATCCAGTGTCACACTCCCGCGTCTTCTCAAAACTGCATGGCACGGAATGATTTTTGAAGAGGCACTGCCCATCTCCCGACTGGTAGCGCTTCTCAGAATAAATTGATTTGAATCATAGCGGAATTCATGTATACCAAGCACCTTTCGCTTTTCCTCAGCAGTTGCTGTGGAAAGAAACGTCACCGGCACCTTGAGCACTCTTGTATTAATGATGCTGTCAATTTTTCGAAAGACGGATGCACTGACAAACTCATCAGCAATCATTATGCCATCACAGTGATAATGACAGTACAGTTCCAGCATAACCAGATCCGGTGTTAGATAGCGATGGCCTTCTACAGTTGGAAGCTGTTCGTACAGAGGGCCGCGAGGCCTGGTAGAATCCGGAATGCAGTACATAACCGGAATACCCATTGATTCAAATATGCTCTGCTGTTTCCTTGCGAACTCGGGATCCAGACCTGTCTCAGGTCTGGGATAGTAGTTATGACAGGCATAAATCTGAACTTCAGGCTGAAGAGATTTCAAAAATTCAACCTCTTCCTTTGCCTGCTGCAGATTGTAGATCGATGCATTAAGCACAAAGCCTCTGACATGCGTCAGTCCATGCAGTTTCCTGACATTGCTCTGACTGTATCCATAATCCAGTCTGACACAGTCAGGGTCTGCTTCTTTGAACAGTTTCAGATATTTCTTATCATTCAGAAGTTCCTCGAGATATCGTCCGCCAATATCAACTGTCACTGTCATATGATGCGTGCGGGAAAGAGATACAATCCTTATCAGAGATTCAAGTTGCTGTTCAAGCGAAAGTTCAGGCAGATGAATTGTTGTAAAGACCTCCTCAAACGAATAGCGCTCTGCCAGAGAAAGGTAGCTGTCCCATTTTTCAAGGAATTTATCTGGCTTCTTTTCCGGATACAGTGCAATACATCGATTCATTTTTCAGGCACCTCTATTTCTGCAATTGATGTATCTCCGCTCTGCACTTCTGCTCCCGCTTTCTTAAGCAGTGTTACTGTTTCACCGCCAAGAAACACAATTGGAGATATAGTTGTTCCAGCCTTCTGTTTCAGCTTCCGTACATTCGTCCGCACCAGAATATCTCCCTTCTTTACATGATCGCCAGCTTTGCAAAGCACTTTGTTCAGTCCAATAATCTGAAATGATTCGAGACCGACATGGATCATCACCTGAATGCCATTATCCAGCGTCATCATAATTGCATGGCCGGTTGGATATACCGATTCAATCAAACCGTCCATCGGTGCTCTTACTTCATCCTGTGTGACTTCAATTGCAAACCCATCACCCATGGATCTCGAACTGAACACCTCGTCCGGTACGTCTTCAATTGTCATCAGTCTTCCGCCAAGCGGCATTGCAAAGTCAGTGCATTTCATAAAGATTCCTCCTGATCACGCTTTATAGTGCGCCACAAGTATTCTGCAATTTCCGGTGATCTTCACTTCCGCTGCAGAAGCAGGTACAAATAGAGTATCTGTGTAGTTCAGTCTGTGTGCTTCCCCATCTGATTCTGCCAGGCAGCTGCCATGCACACATATTAGTTCATAGTAATAACCCTGCGGCTCAATTGTCATCTCGCTGCTGATATCGGCAATGTCAACATGGAACAGATTGCAATCCACACCAGTTTCTATGTGGCTGCTTACACATTTTTTTAATGGATGATGCGTTACTTCTGTTCGAAGTTCCGGGTTCATCACTTCTGCAGCCTGATCCAGATTCAGTTCACGTCCCCTACCAAAATCATAGAGTCGATAGGTAATGCCGCCGAAAGAACCAATTTCAACAACCAGCATTCCTGCTCCATTAGCATGTACAAGTCCTGCTGGAATCAGCACAAAATCTCCTGACTTTACCGGATGGCGGATCAGGTACTTCTCCAAATCTCCTTCTTTGGCTGCTCTGCAGATTTCTTTTCTATCACTGCAGTCAATACCGGCTACGATAGATGCATCCGGCTCAGCTTCCAGAATGTACCATGATTCAGACTTTTCATAGTCGCCAACAGCCTTTGCCTGTTTCTCATTCGGATGTACCTGAATGGACAGTGTATCTTTAGAATCCATATAGGCAACTCTGAGAAGCTGATTGTTCGGGTCACTTCCAAGCATCTCAAAATGATGTTCCTGAATTGCATCAGAGATTTTCCTGCCGGCATACTCTCCATCTGCAATTTCATTCTCAGATCCTTTATACGCACACAGTTCTCGGGCAATACCCATCTGATGATCATCCAAACCACGTATGGTACTGAGATGATCATTCGCCCATATAGTATCTTTGTATACCGGCTTCAGCCTCATCGGCCTTATTGTTTTTCCCATACTATCTTTCCATCACGCTTATAGCAGCGATACGGGAATCCATGTTCTTTAATTGCTTCATGATCCTGTTTACTTGAAGGAAGACTGCAGGCAGCCACTGCCAGCACATCATCACCGGTATTGATGATCCGATGCGCATAGTGACCGTTGATGTAGTGCAGAGATCCCCTGTACATCTTCTCAGCATAGAAATCATCCTTGCCATCCCAGAACAGCAGATATCCTTCGCCTTTCAGCGTATAGTAATACTCATCACAGTCCGAATCGCCATGGTAGTGTCCGGATGTCATCGCACATTCGCCATCTACGTTGAAGGGATTCATGTAGGTAATGCCCCACTGCAGAGTTCCCTTGACATAGTCTTCTCTATGGAAGTTCTGGTTGATCACCCAGTAAGCAAGATCATCTCCATGTTCCTGAAGTGCTGCTTCGTTCTTGTAGATACCGGTGCATTCTTTTACCAGTTTCTGTCTTGGCTTAGTGGCCTGTCCCTTCAGAAGGCATTCACCCCAGAATTCCTGAATTCCCTTTGGCTCTCTGACAAATTCTTCCGACATGTTTTTTACTCTCCTTTGTTCCGATCGTTGTATTTCGGATTCTGATAACGTGTATATCCCTTGCGCATAATGGTCTTATGCACGACACATGGCTGATAGCCAAGATTTTCAATGACATAGTCCTTGATGGTATGAGGCACTGTGGCAATTTCCAGGTAGTCCAGTAC
>SABF01000446.1 GCA_009929095.1 Erysipelotrichia bacterium | reverse complement strand
ATTTCTACTGCTTTTTCTTCTGTTTTTGCCATGATAACTGCTCCTTTGACTAATGATTTTCAGGATGGAATACAGGTCTCTTTATTTCAGCTGGGCTATGACGTCCTGAGTCAGGTCTTTCCCGCCGTAAAGCCATGCGCTTTCCTGGACCACGAAGTCCACGCCGTTCTTTTTCGCTGCCGCTTCAATGGCCGCCCGGATTTTTTCTACTGCCGGCACGATTTCATTCTTCTGGATAGCCTGCTGTCTGGCCTGCAGTTCTTTGTCCAGTTTGGCTGCCAGTTCTTTTTTCTGCTTGTCGTTCATGTTTTTGGACTGGTCATTGAACTGTTTCTGCAAGGTCTGCTGAGCGGAAACCATTTCCTGCTGTGCCTGGCTGAAGGCCGGCATAGCCTGCAGTACGGCAGGATAATTGACGTATCCATTCCCCGCCGCGCTGGCAGCGCAGGGCGCCATCAGCATGCCTGCTGCAAAAACGCTAGAAATGAGCCATTTCTTCATTTGTGTCATGAATCGATCCTCCTCACAAGATGTCTGCGGATTTCCATATTTTACGGATTATGCCGCAGGATTTTCCTTTGTACTAAGGAAGCACTGCTTAAAATCAGGTCGATGCTTTTATAAGAATCGGAAACAAGGAGAATCAGCAGAAGCCGCAGCCTTTCCCATAAAAAAGCACAGGCTGATAAAGGCTCTCCTGTTTCCAGGAAGAAACCATGCATTGGAATGAGAAAGGAACGTATATGAATGCATCATGGTTTCTCCGCTTTATCCCACCTGTACCGTGCAGATTTATAGGGACCCCGGAAACGGGTGGCACTCCGGCTTGGTTCCTCATCCTTTGGCTCCTCTGTGAAAGGCTGACAGTCAAAGGATTCCCCATACGGCTGCAGGACAGCTGCGGATTCCTACCGCATTCCCCACTTGTCTTTTAGACTTCCGTTTCCTATTCTTTTCGACAGGTCGATTATAAACCGTATGAATATCATACAGTCAAGTGCGGCATTCATTTATGACATAAAGGAATAATTATCCTGCTAATCATGATATTTTTCTTCTGACGGAACATCATGTCCATTCTTCCCTGATAGATGGACTTCATTCTTTTTCATTTCTCTCTGCGCAGTCCGGTCTTCGCGTTATACTTTAAAAATATTTGAATTAAATTGGTGTAATAATTATCACTAATAATTATTTATTAGATAGTTATGAGCCATTGATG
>SABF01000084.1 GCA_009929095.1 Erysipelotrichia bacterium | reverse complement strand
GTATTCATGCAGGGCTGCAGACTTCGCTGCCGCTTCTGTCACAATCCGGATACCTGGCTGATGGGGAATGCACCGCTGAAGTATGCTGCATCAGATCTGTTTGAGAAGTGCTGGCGCTATCATGACTACTGGGGTAAGGATGGCGGCATTACCGTCAGCGGAGGAGAACCGCTGCTGCAGATAGATTTCTTAACGGAGTTCTTCAGCATAGCCAAAGCCAAAGGTGTGCACACAGCGATAGATACTGCAGGACAGCCGTTTACGAGAGATAATCAATGGCTGAAACGCTTTGATCGGCTGCTTGATGTCACGGATCTCGTGATTCTTGACCTTAAGGAAATGAATCCGGAAAAGCATCGCAGTCTCACCGGCATGGACAATGCCAATATTCTTGACATGGCCCAATATCTTTCTGATCATGGCACGCATATGTGGATCCGCCATGTACTGGTGCCGAAGCTCACAGATGATAAAGAGGGTCTGCAGGAAACCGCAGATTTCATCTCCGGACTCAGAACGGTGGATCGGACAGAGATTCTTCCGTATCACACTCTGGGGACTGCCAAGTGGGAGAATCTTGGAATTCCCTATACACTTAAAGACATTCCGATTCCAACCGAAGAGGAAATCAGACAGGCATCAGAAATAATACAGAAGCAGGAATCAGGAAACTGAACCCTGCTTTTTATGTACCGCTTGAAATCTGAAAGACTCGGCGGCAATCTCTACTGAAAGATTATTATGCGTGTACAAAAAAATGTTTTGATGCCGAAAAATTACAGAGTACTATTTGCTTAAAGCTAGTGCTGGTAAGAAAGGAAAATAATATGAAGAAGGCGTATTTGTCAGTATTTGCATTAACATTGTTTCTCGCAGGATGCAGCGGCGGAAGAGCTTCATCTGTCACTGGTTCATCTGAAGGTTCTGACAGCAAAAGTGCAGCTGCAGATTCAAAGGAAACGGCCGCAGCAGCCGCTTCATCATCAAACGAATTGAAACTTGATGATCTGGGGATCACTGAGTATAAGTTCGAAAACGACTATGCGACAGAGTATCTGCTTGCAGTCAAGAACAATTCATCACTTACTGCGACAATTATGACAAATGCCACGGCATATGATGCATCAGGCAATATGCTGGGAGCTGCAGATGGAATGGTTGATGATATCGGTCCTGGAGAAGAATCCTGCATGACATTGTATTTCAATGATGTTAAGGGAATTGATCACATCGAATACCGGAATAATATGCAGTATAAAATTGACCTCTGTAAACCGGTTCTGTCAGGATTATCTGTTCAGCAGGCTGTAAATGGAGATGCACTTACTCTGGCAATCACAAATAATAATGAATATGCGGCTGAATTTGTTCAGGGCTATGCTGTATTCCTTGACGCAAATAATAACGCTGTTGGAATGAACAATACCTACTTCTGTGATGCCAACTACGAAATTGCAGCGGGTGCCACACAGAGCGCAACACTTGATTACTATTATTCATACAGCAATGGTCCGTTTGACCATGTCGTATGGTATCTGACTGGCAGAGCTTCAAAATAACCTGCCAGCTGCTGCAGTTTTGTTCATGAGTAAAGCGAACCCGGAAGGCTGGCAAGTCCAATCAGATGGGTTTCCTTTTATATAAAGTTATTGAAGTGTCATGAAACAGTCTGGAATGAAAAGAAACGGCTCTGTCAGATGACAGGGCCGTATGCATTGCATATGGTGCCGACTAGAGGAATCGAACCTCCGACCTACTCATTACGAATGAGTTGCTCTACCAACTGAGCTAAGTCGGCTTCTTTTGAAGCATTGTTATTATACCTGCGATTGAGATGCCATGCAATGGCTGTATGCGGGATAGATTTGATGAACTGCTGTAATGTTTCTGCAGTGAAAATACTGTCCATTATTGGAATTTCCTGTGAGTTCAACAGACAGCGATCGGCAAAGATGATAGTGAACGGCGTAAAAATGCACCAAAATGAAACGATAGAGAAACAGCAGCCCGATAGAGATCATTCAGCCGCATCAGTGACTTCATGATTGCTTGAACTGTTATAAAGCAAAACCGGCCTCACAGTATCATTGTGGCAGATAATGTCACAGGAAAGACGTCGTTATGAGCGCAATGAAGTGTCCGAACTGCGGTGCCAAGCTTCACCCGGATCCGGGAACAGAATCTGTAAACTGTTTATTCTGCGGCATGAAAGTATGATGGATGTGAATATCTTTCAGGGTGCCGACGAAGAGACATTGAAGTCATTACGCGGGCAGATCATGTTTGCCAGTATCAGCAGGATCATGATTTTCTGGTGGGCAAAGAGGGAGCATCTCTTGATAGAATGTCGGATTTTATGAGCCTAACAGAAAAAAGAACCAGAATAAATGAAATGACAGAAGTGGTCCGGGATGTCTGAAGGATGGCAGTAAGACAGCCCGATACTGCACTGAGTTGGTCTGAAAAGTTCGTGAAATAAGCGGAATAACGGCATAAATGAAAAAAACGAATAATTCTTTCAATACAATTCTGCCATTTCGTAAATGATATGTGCTTTCATGTACCGGTGTTCTGTCCCATTTTAAATTCATCATGTTATAATCACCCCGTTAAACAAAGGGGGACTTTAAAATGGGTAAGTTAAACACAAAGACTATCGTCGCCACGGGTCTTGGTACAGCACTGTTCATGGTACTGTTCATGTTCGTCAAGATCCCGTCACCAATTCCAGAAACAAATCTGCAGATTGCTTACGGTATATCCGGATTCTTCGCTGCAGTATTCGGTCCGGTGTGCGGACTGCTGGTTGCCTTCGTCGGTCATGCACTCTCAGATTTCATCAGCTATGGATCACCATGGTGGAGCTGGGTTGTCGCTTCCGGTGTCTGCGCAATGATTACCGGTTTTGCATATAAGAAAGTATCAGCAAGTGTTGAAGACGGTGTCTTCGGCAAGAAGGAAATGGGAGTATATGCACTCTGGTCCATCATCGGCAATGCAGTTGCCTGGGGACTGACTGCTCCGGTACTGGATATTGTCATGTATGCAGAACCAGCAAATAAAGTATTCGTTCAGGGCGGAGTTGCATTCGTACTGGATGCGGTCTGCACAGTAGCTATCGGCATAATTCTGCTGGCGGCATATGCCAAGTCAAAGATCGGCAAGGGAACACTGAGCAAAGAAGAGAACTGAGTCAATCCGGGAAGGGCTTCGGCTCTTCCTGTTTTTTTGGAGGCAAAATGACAGATACAGTAATATCCTTCAGACACTTCGGCTTTCAGTACTATTCACAGGCTGAGCCGACACTGTACGACATTAATCTGGATATTCACCAGGGGGAAAAGATACTGATTGCCGGACCTTCCGGTTCGGGCAAGAGTACATTGGGGAACTGCATCAATGGGCTGATCCCATTTGCCTATCGGGGAACCATGACGGGTGAATTGAATGTGGCAGGAATTGACACCAGACAATCCAGCCTTTTTGAACTGTCCAAAAAGGTAGGAACCGTGATGCAGGATGCGGATGGTCAGTTCATTGGCCTGAATGTCGGAGAAGATATTGCTTTTGTACTGGAAAATGACAGAGTCCCCCAGAAAGAAATGAAAGAACGAGTTCATAAGATCGCCGCAGTTGTGGACATGGAAAAGCTTCTGGAATCCAATCCTCATGAACTGTCCGGCGGTCAGAAGCAGCGTGTATCACTGGCAGGCGTTATGGTTGACGATGCAGATATTCTGCTGTTTGATGAACCGCTTGCCAATCTTGATCCAAGTACCGGCAGGGTTGCCATTGAACTGATTGATGAGATTCACAGGCAGGGAAAGACTGTTATCATCATTGAGCATCGTCTGGAAGATGTGCTGCACTGTCCGGTAGATCGTATTGTTGTATTCAATGATAGACACATCATTATGGATGGGACTGTCGATCATGTACTGGCTTCAGATGTACTGCATAGTCATGGCATCCGTGAACCGCTGTATCTGACTGCCTGCAAATATGCAGGGGTCAAAATTTCTGAAGAGATGAAGCCGGCTGATCTGAATCAGATGGATCTGACTGTGTGCACTCCTAAGCTGAAGCAGTGGTATGATGCCAATGTGACAAGAGTCATTGAAGAACCATCCAAGCCTCTTTTGGAAATCAATGATATCATTTTCAGCTACGATGGCGTGCGCCCGATTCTGAATCACATCAGTGCTGAAATCCATGAAGGAGAGATGCTGTCACTGGTCGGTAAGAACGGTGCCGGCAAATCAACGCTTGCCCAGGTAATGACGGGCTTTATCAAACCGGACAGCGGAACGATCCTCATGAATGGTGAGGACCTTTCCAAATACTCCATTGCTGAACGGGCACAGTATATCGGCATTGTGCTTCAGAATCCAAACCAGATGATCTCCAAGACAATGATTTATGACGAGGTTGCCTTTGGACTCAGAATCAGAAAGATTGATGAAGAAGAAATTGAACGCAGAGTTCTGAATGTTCTGAAGGTATGCGGACTGTCAGAATTCCGCAAGTGGCCGATCAGTGCACTCAGTTATGGTCAGAAAAAACGAGTGACCATTGCCTCAATTCTGGTGCTGAATCCAAAGATACTGATCCTTGATGAACCAACTGCCGGCCAGGACTATTATCATTACTCCGAGATAATGGAATTTCTCAGAGGACTCAATGAACAGGGACAGACAATTCTTCTGATTACCCATGACATGCACCTGATGCTGGAGTATACCGAACGTGCCATTGTACTTGTGGACAGTGAGAAGATCGCTGATCAGAAAGCATATGAAGTTCTGTGCAGCCCGGAATTATCAAAGCGTGCCAATCTGAAGGAAACCTCTCTCTTTGAACTGGCTCAGAAGACCGGCGCTGACGATCCGCTGAAGTTTGTGGAATGCTTTATCCGTTATGATCGGAGGATGCGTCAGAATGAAATTTAAAATATTCTCTTACAGTCAGCTGGATACAATCATTCATAAGATGAGCGGACTGACAAAGCTGATCTGCTTTTTACTGATGACCACCTCCGTCATGGTAACCTATGACATTCGTGTGATTATGTGCATTATGCTTATCTCGCTGATCCTGATGAAGATTGCAAAGATTACATTTCGTCAGATCAGGACCGTACTTATCTATGTGTTTATCTTCCTGATTGCCAACTTTATCCTGACGTTTATCTTTGATCCTGGCTATGGTGCAAGGACCTACGGGACAGAACATGTTCTGTTCGCCATTGCCGGACCGTATATTGTTACCCAGGAAGAACTGTTCTATCTGATTACCAAGTTCTTCAAATATCTGTCTGTCATTCCGCTTGGCATCATATTCATACTGACTACCAACCCAAGTGAATTCGCATCTTCACTCAATGGGATCGGTGTCAGTTATAAAGCCTGTACTTCATTGTCTCTGACGCTGAGATATTTTCCGGATGTCACAAGGGATTATCAGACAATATCCATTGCCCAGCAGGCCAGAGGACTGGAGCTGTCCAAGAAGGCAAAGATGACCGATCGGATTAAGAGTGTTGCGGCAATTCTTATACCGATGATATTTACGACGATGGATCGCGTCAGCCTGATTTCAAATTCGATGGACCTGAGAGGATTCGGAAAGTACAAAACCAGAACGTGGTATTCCAGACGATCGATGGGGGCATTGGATTATCTTGCCCTATTCTTAGCAATGCTCGTTCTTATCGGTGTGCTGTACGTGCGCTTTCAGGTTAATCACAGCATGTTCTACAATCCGTTTATCTGAATGGCGGATTGTTTGGAATTACTGCTGAAGAAGGGAGCTTCTATTATGAAACCGATCATTGTACTGCAGACAGATTTCTCCGAAAGCTGGGGAGCTGTAGCCAGCATGAAGGGTGTTATTGCCATTGTTGACCCGGAACTTCGAACAGAGGATCTGTGTCATGAAATCCGAGCCTATGATACATGGGAAGCAAGCCTTTCACTGAATACCGTTGAACCGTACTGGCCTAAGGGAACAATCTTAGTCTCAGTAATTGATCCGGGTGTCGGGACATCAAGAAAGGCTTCTGTGGCTCTGCTCAAAGACGGATGCTATGTCGTGACACCGGATAATGGCGCACTGACTCACCTGATGCACAGTGTCGGCATTCAGTCAGTTCGTGAAATTGATGAAACACGCAATCGCTATCATGGCACTGAAACAGTGTCTGTATTCCATGGAAGAGATTTATTCGGCTATTGTGCTGCCCTGCTTGCAAGCGGAAAGATTACCTTTGAACAGGTTGGACCTGAGTATCCGACTTCCAGTATTGTAGAATGTGAAGAGTATCAGCTGAAGCCGGTGCTGAAGGATCACAAGGCATCTGGATTCATCATGACCGGACTCAGACATTTTGGCGGCATACAGGTTAACATTGCAAATGAAGAATGGAAGAACTGCGGCTTTCAGGAGGGGGATTCCATTCATACTGAGATTGCATATAGAGACAAAGTGATATTC
>SABF01000445.1 GCA_009929095.1 Erysipelotrichia bacterium | reverse complement strand
CGGTTATATCGTGACTACCAACGGTCAAAGCATTCATTTCTGCCGCTGTAAAGGTATAGGAAACATCGCCGTTGCCGCTGCGAGTGCTGGTTTTGCTCACGCCATTGATAGAACAGGTGAACTCCATATTTTCTGCATTGCTGTTTGCAATGGCAGCTGTAATTATTTTTTCGTCCACATCGCCAACTGCACCAGAAAGAGTTACCGTGGGCTGAGCATTTTCAACAGTCAGCGTAATTGTTTTTGCTTCTGCGGCGGTGTAGCTGCTTATTGTGCCGGAATTGACAGTGATAGTCCCCTTCGTCACAGGAGTCACAACGCCACTGGTGGGGTCCACTGTAACAGCAGTATCGGAGCTTGCATAGGTGTAGATCGACTGACGGTCTGCCGCACATTTCGCTGGAGCTTCTGAGAACTTCATCCGCTGTCTTTTCAATTTCAACAATGTTGGAAACCCCATCATCACTTACCGAAAAGATAATTGCAGAGCCTGTTGGGGTAAGATTTGCTTTCTGCATTACCATAATGCGTTTTTCTTCATCGTTTGGGTCTCTGGCAATCAGCAATGCACTTCTCACAGCACCGACCACATCAATCGAACCGGGAGTGCGATAGATAGATTGCTTTTGTTCCATACCTCTTGTTAAGGTGATTGACGATGACAATTGCCCAGCCCGTTTCCTTTGCCGTCTGTATCAGATGATTCAACGCCGGGCGAACTTCATTCGCTGCATTCATCGAGCAGTTCCCGATATACGAGGAAAGCGGATCGAGAACAAGCAGCTTTGCATTTGTTTCTTCTATGGCTTTTCTGATACGGGCATCATCAAAGGTCACGCAGGTTTTGCTGATTTCAGGGTAGAAAAAAGCACCTGTTTCATTTGATTGAAAACAGATGCTTCATAAAAGTGGGAGCAGTTATTAAATATCAATCTACACTTATACAACGGGAAGAAAACTTGGAATGTGTTCTGTATTGTTGTTTTGCATCAGTAGATGCAACGTTATCGTACATATAGTTTAAGCCAAACATCTGGCCCGTCTTAATCCAGCTTTTCAGGCCAAGAAAATCCGGTTTGCTGACATACTCATGAAAGAAACGTTACGTGCGTTTATACTGTCCGGCAAGATAGGAAGCCGCATTAGCTCCGCCGGCTGAAACACCAATTACATAATCAAACTGCAGTCCATACTGCAGAAATCTATCTGTTACTCAGAAGGCGTATATGCC
>SABF01000444.1 GCA_009929095.1 Erysipelotrichia bacterium | reverse complement strand
CAGCAGCACCATGCAGTCCTGATATTTTGTTTCATGTTATTCATTGAATAGACTGGATAATTCTTCGGCGGATCTGCAGTCTCTCATATGTTCCACTATGTTGTCCTTCAGCAATGTATTTGCGACAATCTGCAGTTTTTCCATATGCGATGTTTTGTTGATGCAGGCCAGACAGAGCACAACTGATACCGGATCGTTATCACAGCCAAACTTCACTGGCGTGCCAAGAGTAATCAGAGACATTCCATCTCTGACGACTGCCTTCGATGGCGCTGCATGGGCCAGTGCAAATCCTGGCATCAGAACCATATAAGGTCCAAGTGTCTGAACACTCTTAATCATTTCATCTATATAAGCTTCAGTTATGTAACCGCTGCGAAGCAGCAGTTCTCCTGCTGACTTAATTGACTGCTCCCAGTTTTCTGCTTTGACATCTACTTCGATATTTTCAATTGCGATAGCCTCTTCCATAGTTCCTCCGACTTATTTGTGAAGATTGCCGATCATATCCTTGGTGATATCCTCACTCACAAGCACAGATCTGTTATTTTCATTTTCAAATATGTACACCAGCTCGAGCAGTGCATTTTCTTCTTTGTTCTTAATCCCAAGTATTACCAGGAACCGTACTGTCTTCGGATTTTTATTGCCAAACACAAGTGGTTTCTTCAAGATAAGAATCGATGTGCAATTACACCGAATTCCATCTTCTGTGCCTGCATGAACAAATGCTGTTTCCGGTACCAGTACCATATATGTTCCAAGCCGATTTACTGCATCAATCATTTTTTCGACGTATCTCTGCTCGATATCATGGCTTTTCAGCAATGGCTTCGCTGCCAGAACAATTGCCTTCTCCCATGAATCACAATGATCCATAATCTCAATATTATCTGGGCTAATCAGATCTTTAATGCATATCTGCCTTTCGTTTTTAGCCTGTTTAGAATATGAGGTCAAGAAGCTCTTGCACATTAATGAATATGACAATTGAAACAATCGGTTCTTGATATAATCCATATCTTCGGGATAGATAAGCGGATTGACTTTAATTACCGGGATCGTCTGGAAATCAATATCATTCGTGCTGATGATAATGTCTACTCTGTGATTCTCAGCGTACGTCTCAGCCTCGTGTTTGGACATCGGTCCGAGAATGATGCATTCAGGAATCACCTGCTCCATTCTTGTTTTCAGAATTGATGAAGTCGCGAGACCAAATGAACAAACCAGCA
>SABF01000083.1 GCA_009929095.1 Erysipelotrichia bacterium | reverse complement strand
TAACATCTGAACCATTGCCGGCTGATAGAATTGATTGTCTGCTTCATGATAAAAGAATCGAGACCTTATTGGATTCCTCGACTCTTTTATACTTTGGCTGTGATACCAAACTGCCAGGCATATATCTTTGTAAGAATTCCTGTATCTTCCACATCCCCAAATGGGGTATCACTGCCATTTCCTTACATCTATCCGCTGAAATGGCAATCGCAACGGGAGTCTCCATAAACAAGAAATTGTGAGCTGGCTGTTTTATACTGCATGGGTTCATTGTGGTAATGAAATACAGTTCTGTCAATATCAGTTTGCTCAAGATCACATCATGCATTCAGATAGATCGTCCTCTGCGACTGTCAACTTTCTGATTGATCTCAGTGGCATTCTTCAAGAATTTCACGTCATCCAGTGCAGATCAGCAGCTGCAGAAATCAGCGATTTCATTTCGTAATCTGATTCTCAAGTTCATGATGTTCCATTGCAGACAGATCATCGAGCATCACAAACAGTAACGTCAGATTGCGGAATTATTGAATAAACCTGCGGATGTTCAGCGCAGCGTTATCCTTCTGTGATGTCAATGCATCACACCTGTTTATGATTCGTTTGCTGAAACAAAATATCGACCAATTGCAATTAATGCTGCACCATGCCGGGGCGTTCAGCAGTCAGTCCTGAATCCATTCCATACCGGATGCCCAGAATAGTTCTTCGGCACAAGTTCACCGCGCAGCACTTGCAGCGCATTGATAGCCATCGCTTCCTGTTCCGCATCTCCGGGATACGCACTGATCGGAGCAATCCAGCCGCAGCTTTCTTCTATCCGCTGCTGTATCTCAGGAAATCTGAGCAGGCTGCCGGTCAGCACAATCCCGTCGACATTCCCCTTCAGAACAGTACTCATCATTCCAATCCACTTAATGATCTGATAGATCATAGCATTCCACACTCTTACCGCTGTCGCATCATTTTTCTCGACCAAGGCATGAATCTCATCCGAATTGGAAGTGCCGAACCAGGATGACAGTCCGCCAGCATCATTGCCATTCACCATGCGTCCATGTTTATGGGCAGTGATTGAAATGCCGCCGCCAATATGACAGACGATCAGATTGCATTCCTCATATTTTCTGCCAATAGCACAAGCATGTCTTCTGGCCGTTTCCTTCAGATTCAGCGCATGGCTGACTGTCTTGCGATATACATTCTTTACTTCGGTAATGCAAGCCTCATCAGACAGCTCATCAACAACCGGCGGATCCACCATTTACATTGCAGCGCCGCAGGCTTTATGAATCCGTTCAGCCATCTGCACTCCCAGCATAGAGGAATGATACAGGCCGCCCCGGCATTCTCTTGTATCACGGATCAGCTGATCAGTGATCAGATAGATGCCGCTTTCAACTGAGCAGCAGATTCCTCCTCTTCCCACAACCGCATCAAGTCCTGTCAAATCAATATGATTGTCTCTGAGAAACTGGCGGATCACTTCCATACGATAGTCCAGCTGATCATTGATTGTCGGAAATTTCATCAGTACGGAACTGTCATGAAAGACATCTGTTGAAAATGTGCACCGCTCATTTTCAAACATGGACAGCTTGGTTGAAGTAGAGCCTGGATTGATGACCAGAATTTGATAGCTGCGCTCAGCTGTTATGACTGCCTCCTGCGGAAGATATGTTCGCGTAACATTGTAAACAATCCCCTGAAATTCTGCATGGAATCATCAGATCTGACTGTGCACGTTTGAATAGAACCGCCAATTGCATAGTTCCGGGAGTCTGTACTGACCATCTCTCAACAAAACTATTGACAAACCTTTCTTGTGATATTAAATTGATATCACATCGATACCTCAGGAAATAGAGATACGATGAGGAGGATAGATCATGCTGAATGTTGAAAATCTGCATAAATCATTTGATAAGAAAGAAATATTGAAAGGCCTGTCATTCAATGTCGCGGACGGTGAAATTTTTGGCTTCATCGGACATAACGGAGCAGGAAAGACAACTACACTCCGCTGCTGTGTAGGAATTCTGGACTACGAGAGCGGAACCATTGAAATGAACGGAACTGACCTTGCAAAAGATCCGGTTCTCTGCAAGAAGCAGCTCGCTTACATTCCGGATAATCCGGATCTCTATGAGAATCTGACCTGCATCCAGTATTTGAACTTCATCGCTGATGTGTATGAGCTCAGCACAGAAGGAAGACTGAATAAGATCAATGATCTGGCAAAGGAGATGGAAATCTATGACCGTCTCGGAGATCAGATCAAGACGCTGTCTCATGGCATGAAGCAGAAAATCGCTGTGATCAGTGCATTCATGCATGATCCAAAGCTGCTGATACTTGATGAGCCGTTTGTCGGCCTGGATCCAAAATCCACTTATGTGCTGAAGCAGAAAATGAAACAGCTGTGTGACAGCGGAGCCAGTGTATTCTTCTCCTCCCATGTTCTGGAAGTAGTAGAGAATCTGTGCGACCACATTGCCATCCTGAAAGACGGACAGATCATTCGTCAGGGCACTACTGCAGAAATCGTCCATGGCGGCCAGACGCTTGAGGAAGTATTCCTGGAGCTTGAAGGAAATGAATAAAACATTATTGCTGATCCGAATTCAGCTGAAGAATCTGTTCTTCAGCGGTAAAGCCAAAAACAAAATACAGTCATTGCTGCCTATGGCGATATCGTTCGGCGTCATGGTATACCTGGCCCTTTTTTACACAAATTTAGCCTTAGATAGCCTGCCGGCAGAATATCGTCACTATATCATCTTCCTGATGACCGGAGGCTGTGCTGCATTTCTTCTGATCATGGGTGTAACTGTCTCGATGGGTATGCTGTTTGGTTTTAAGGATTTTGATTTCCTGTCTGCCCTGCCAATCTCCAAGGATCAGATGATTACCAGCAAAATCTCCACATTTCTGATTTATGAATACCTTTATGCATTCTGCTTCATGGTGCCAATGCTGATCTGCTATGGCATCAAGTGCAGTGTCTCGGTATCGTTCTATATCATTGCTTTTCTTGGACTGACCGTACTTCCGCTGGTGCCGATTGTAGCAGCCTGCCTGATCGGTCTTGTGATTAAGTCTCTCAGTTCCAGAGCCAAGCATCAGAATTACATGAGCACCATCCTGACTTTTTTTCTCCTTCTTGCTGTATTTATCGTTTCTTTCTCTATGAATTCTCAGACAGATGCTCAGAACATGCAGACTGTCGTTACGATTGGTTCCGTTATGAAGACTGTCATTCCGACTGCAGGCTGGTATTCTGAAGCTGTTCTGAATGAAAATTGGAGCGCTCTTCTGACCGTATTTGCAGTATCTCTGGTATCCCTGCTTCTCTTTATCAAGATAATGAGTCCGATCATTCTGAAAATCGGTGCTGTTGGCAATCAGGGCTATCATGTTTCCAACTTCAAGCTGAAGCGAAATGAATCCAAATCAAAATCGGTCATAAATGCACTGCTCGATAAAGAACTGCGCAGCTATTTCGGCAATGCAGCATATGTCGGCAATACACTCTTTCCGTCATTGATCATGCTGATTGGAATTATCTATGCTGCCTTCACTAAATCGATTCTGAGTGATTTCCTTAATGAAGGCCTATCGATGGATCTGATCGCCGGATTTCTGATTGTGGCAACAGGTCTAATGGTTCATAGTTCCGCTACAACCGGAGTGACTATTTCTCTGGAAGGTCAGAAACTTTGGATTCTGCAGACACTCCCCCTAAAAGTATCCGATATCTTCAAAGCCAAACTATTCATGAGCATTGCTGTAGATCTGATTCCGGCTGTTCTGTCACTCATTCTGGTGCAGATTGCCCTTCAGGTTTCACCGCTGTTCATTCCGGTCGGCATCATCTATCTGTTTCTTGTCGCACTGTTTGGCGGACTGTTTGGACTGAGCATCAATTTGCGCTTTCCAAAGCTGGACTGGGATCGAGAAATCATTGTCATCAAGCAGAGTGCCTCTTCCATGATCACTGTCTTCGGCGGAATGATTCTTGGTGTTGCCATGGGCGCGCTGTTTGTCTCGCTCACGATTTGGCAGAATATGGACTATCGTCTGTGCATCGCACTGTTTGCAATATGTTATTTAGCTGCTGATCTGATCATGATCTATGATCTGAAACATAATGGTGAGAAGCGTTTCCGCAGACTTGCGTAATATTCACTGCATTATATGATTGAATCGCAGTTCAGGAATCATGCTGCAAGACCTACTTCTGAATTTATCTATAAGTATTCTCAGGTTCAGTCTCCGCAGTCCGTACGGAGACAGCTGAACCAAGCATAACAAAGGAGGACATTATGCTGATACTGATTCTGGCTGTACTGATTATCATTCTGGTTTTCCTGTGTCTGAATATTGTTCCGCAGACCTATGCCTATGTCATTGAACGTCTTGGCAAATATCGCACTGTCTGGTTTGCCGGGCCGCATCTGAAGATCCCCTTTATTGATTCTGTCCGGCGCCGTGTCCTGCTGAAGGAGCAGGTTGCTGACTTTGCTCCGCAGCCGGTCATCACGAAAGATAACGTCACAATGCAGATCGACAGTGTTGTTTACTTTAAGATTACGGAGCCGAAACTCTATGCATATGGCGTCGAAAATCCAATTATGGCCATGGAGAATCTGACTGCCACCACTTTGAGAAATATCATTGGCGATATGGAGCTTGATGAAACGCTGACCTCAAGAGAGGCCATCAATTCCAAGATGCTGTCAACCATTGACGCCGCAACGGATCCTTGGGGAATTAAGGTTACCCGTGTAGAATTGAAGAATATCCAGCCGCCGACCGCTATTCGTGAAGCAATGGAGAAGCAGATGAAGGCAGAACGCGAGAAGCGCGCTGCTATCTTAACCGCTGAAGGCGAAAAACAGTCCATGATCCTGGAAGCAGAAGGCAAGAAGGAGTCTGCAGTTCTGAATGCTGAAGCTGAGAAGCAGGCCACAATCCTTGCTGCTGAAGCCATGAAGGAAAAAGAAATCAGAGAAGCTGAAGGTCAGGCTGAAGCAATTCGCCAGATACAGCTAGCGACCGCTGATGGCATCCGGATGATCCGGGAAGCCGGTCCGGATGATGCAGTGCTGAAGCTGAAAGCGTATGAGGCCTTCGTAAAGGCTGCAGACGGTCAGGCGACCAAGATCATTGTTCCTACTGAACTGGCATCCATTACCGGAACCATCAAAGGCATCGCTGAAGCGGTGAAATAATATGATCGGATTCGCAGTTGTATTTGTGATAGCCGTCGCATTGATCATCACTGCAGCTACCGTCGCCGCTGTTGCTTCGCAGAAAAAGAGCAGAGGTCCGATATCCTCAGATGGACATATTGTCACCCCCGGCCAGGATCTCACCTGTGATCGCTTTGGCCATCAGCATCCCGGAAACACCGCAAAAGACACTGCTGACTATGGCAGACAGTATATTGTGCATAATGACCCGGAAGACGGATATGTCATTCTGAATGGCATCATGCGCAAGATTACAGACTGCAGGAATCTATAAATACATCAGGGGATAGCCTATGAGCATATCCCCTTTTATACTCCTTGGTGGAATTTTAAAATATAGACATTATAATTTACAGTATGAAGAGTTCAAGACATCTATCATTTTTTGGAAGGATCGCTTTCATGGCTCTGATTGCCATGGCAGCAGGAATTGCCCTGCTGATCATCCGGCCATGGGATCGATTTTACAGCGGCACTGCAGGTGCTGCAGCCGAGTCTTCAGAATCTCCGGCAGCAGAATCGGCAGATTCATCGCCTTCCGCAAAAACATCCGAATACGCTGCCAATAAAGCAGTCAATTCTGACTATGTCGGTCATCTGGCATTTGAAAGCGGCCTGGTGGATCAGAATGTTGTGCAGTCCGCAGATAATGAGAAATATCTGAATCTCAGCTGGGATCTTCAAAGCAGCACTCATGGTGCAGCCTTCATGGATTGCCGCAATACTCAGGATGATCAGAACCTGATTGTATATGGACACTTTGTTTATCTGGATGAAAGCCTCATGTTCTCCCCGCTTCACCAACTGAAGGAAGAATCTTCCTATGAGGCTAATGAGATTATAAAATTTCAGTTTGAAAATGAAACCCGAAAGTATCTGGTCACCGATGTCTTCTACTATGAAATGGATAGTGACACTCTGCAGTATTATTACACTGCTTATGATCCTGATTACTTCAGACTGTATTATCAAAGTGTCAAAGCTGCAGACTTCTACGATACCGGAGAGACACTGACTTTGGATGATCGCTGGATTACTCTGCAGACATGCGTCAGAGATCGTGATGATCTGAGACTTATCGTACTGGCAAAACAGATCGGCAGCTGAATCTCATCATTCAGGGACTGCCTTTTCTTTTTATTTCAGTATCACTCGTCCCTGCGGTTCTGAATATGCATCGCTGACAGTCCCGCCCAGTTTTTCCCTGATGTACTTGACTATCGCATCTTCCAGCGGAATACCAGTGCTGTATCCAGCGGTATCATAGCCATATTTGAATGCGTAGTACGTATCTCCGCCTGCCCCGATAAAATC
>SABF01000443.1 GCA_009929095.1 Erysipelotrichia bacterium | reverse complement strand
GGCTGTGACACTGAGTTATGAGGGCGTCGACGGAACAGAGTATACAATGAGTAGTGAGCCGCCGGTCAATGCCGGAAAATATCGTGTCACGGCACAGGTCGAGGATACCTATTATACCGGCGTGGATTGTGCCCTGCTTCAGATCAGCCAGGCACCTTTGCTTTGCCGGGCGGAGGATCAGTTTCGGGATTATCTGCAGGATAATCCGCCGTTCACGATCCATTATGAGGGGTTCCTTGCAGGGGACAGTGCCGCTGATATCACCGCTCCAACCGCTTTTACCAGTGCAGACCGTCTGAGCCCGGTGTGTGAAAGCGGATATGAGATCGTTCTGCAGGGAGGTATTGCCCGGAATTATCAGCTGGAATTACAGAGCGGAATACTGAAAATTAGCAAGGCACAGGCATTGTTTAATGAAGTGTTGTTGAGTGTTGGGGTTTATGGTATGCCCCTGAAACATATCTTAATCATGGGGTATGCATTATCACCCGATGATGGCAGTTACCTGCCTGGAATTTTTGTCTGGGATCAGGAGAATCAGGTGTTGCCTGCCGGGCTGTGGCAGTGCTTCTGGCATTTTATCCCTGATGATTCTCTTAATTATCAGGGCCTGCCCGGTTCCAGTCTGGTGACTATTGAAAAACGGGAAGTGCGCGTTGTTGCTGAAGGCGATTTCAATGACTTTTTGAAGGATATCACTAGATCTCAGAAGGCTGGAAACAAGACTTATAAGGACTTCAAGAAGGCCGGATTTATCTCCACTGGACTTGCCGACAAGATGTTTAATGCCCAGTCGTCAGCTGTAGATACATTGGATAAGGATCTGAGCACTGGAAACTATATTAATCCGATTGACTATGATCCGACACTTCAGATGGATGGGCGCAAGGTCCAATTGCCAATTGTAGAGAATTCAAATGAAGTTAAGAAACAAAGGCGTGCTAAGGCAATTCAGATGTCTGACGATATTGCAACAATCTGCACAGAAGGCAGAAACTATGGAACTATATCCAAGACAATCGATCAGAACATGGATGAAGTGGCAGGCAAGAATCAGAAGGTTAGGAAAGCAATCGATAATGTCATTATCAATCCTTTCTATACTGCAAAGACAAATTATGTAAATGACATCACTAAGTACAGGGATGTTCTGCTCAATGATGTCACAAAGAAATACGGCATTACTCAGGGAACCAAGCTTTCTGCGGCGCTGAAAAAATACGCAGAAGGAAAGAGAGTTGTACAT
>SABF01000442.1 GCA_009929095.1 Erysipelotrichia bacterium | reverse complement strand
ATGTTAAAGGATGCACGGATCGTCATCCTCGACGAAGCCACCGCGTTTGCCGACCCGGATAATGAATACAAAGTTCAGGCTGCCTTCGCCGAGCTTGCAAAAAATAAAACCGTGATCATGATTGCCCACCGATTAAGTACGGTAAAAGATGCAGACAGGATCTTTATTGTCAAAAACGGATGTATTGAAGCTTCCGGAAAGCATGATGAACTGATAAAGGCAGACTCCGTGTATGCTGAAATGTGGAAACATTATCTCTCTTCCGTTCAATGGAACATCAAACAGGAGGTGCCGGCATGACGCTCGTGTCCAGACTTATGCGATCGTTCGCCTTGTCGGATCAGGGAGCAAAAGATTTGATAAAGGGCTGCGCTTCATGTGTCCTGGCAAATCTTGTACTTATGCTGCCCGTAATTCTGCTCTATTTCCTTGTCGTTGATCTTATGGCAGGAGGAGTGCCGCAGAATCATGTGCTGCTTTATGCAGGCGGAACGGTGGTCACCCTTATTCTCATCTTCATTACAACCTGGATCCAGTATAATGCAACATATTTTGCAACATATGTTGAAAGCGGCGTCAGAAGAGTCTCAATTGCTGAGAAACTGCGTAAACTTCCGCTTTCCTTCTTTGGAAAAAAGGATCTCCCGGATCTGACCAGCAGGATCATGTCCGACTGTGCATATTTAGAGCAGGTCTGTTCGCATTACGTCCCGGAATTGATCGGAGCATGTATTTCCACCATTTTTGTGGCTGTCGGGCTGTTCTTCTTCGACTGGAGAATGGCTCTTGCGGCGGTCTGGGTTCTTCCAGCTGCATTCTTTATTGTGCTGTTCTCAACAAAGGTGCAGATAGCTCTTTCACGAAAACTGACGGATGTGAAAATGGCGTGTGCCGACGGGATTCAGGAATATCTTGAAACGATGCGGGATCTCCTCTCGAATAATGCGGAGAATGCGTATCTTGCCGGTCTCGATGAGAAAATCAAGGCTGTTGAAAAGAGATCTATCATCAGCGAACTTGGTGTTGCGGTCTTTGTCGTATCTGCACATATGATTCTCAAATTCGGCATTGCAACTACGGCTCTTGCAGGGAGTGTTCTGCTTGTCGGAGGGAATCTGAATGTTGTTGTGTTCTTTATGTTTCTGCTGGTCGTATCACGGATTTACGATCCGCTTCAGGGAGCATTGAATAATCTCGCAGCAGTGATCGCATCACGTGTCAGAGTCGAGCGGATGAATGAGATCTTCGAT
>SABF01000441.1 GCA_009929095.1 Erysipelotrichia bacterium | reverse complement strand
TGAAGAGGTTAATGAAAGTCATGTTGAACTTGGCGTTAAGCTGGCCAAGAAATACGGTGAGAATCCGATTGTCATCAATTCCATTGAATCACATCATGGCGATGTACCGGCAGACGACATCATTTCTCAGCTGGTCGCTGCTGCTGATACACTGAGCGCAGCACGTCCGGGTGCCCGCTATGAATCCATGGAGAATTACATTGAGCGTCTGGATCAGCTAGAAAAGATAGCTCAGAGCTTTGATGGTGTGGAGAAGGCATTTGCAATTCAGGCCGGCCGCGAAATCAGAGTCATGGTTCAGCCGGATAAAGTGGATGATATCCGCATGGTCAAGGTTGCACATGACATCAAAGATCGCATTGAGAATGAAATGACCTATCCTGGTCAGATCAAAGTCACTGTCATCCGTGAAGTCAGAACACAGGAACTTGCACAGTAATGAAATAAGGAGAGCGTTCAGAGATGATCTGAACGCTTTTCATTTGGCAGACTTCGTATCGTGAATAGGAACAGACCAATTGCCAAGAACTGGAAACATCACTGATGACTTCCGGCTAGAGGATCTGCCGCACAGATGAATGATCTCATCATTAATTTATCTTGCAAATAAATGTATAATGACTCTATATAGATGATTTGGGGACATACGAGATTCGTTGAATTGGAACGGGTTGCCGGCTCTGCTAAAACTTCGATGACAGGAGATCAATAAAATATGATTGCAGCGATTGAGAATATCATCAGACAGTGGATTGATACAATTCAGCAGAAACTGCCTTTGGTTGGCATCGGCGGTTTTGCCTTCAGTATTTTGTGGAATCTGTTTATCTGCTTCTTCGGCTATCGATTCTACCGAGCATGTATGACAATTCTGGGATTCCTGTTTGGTACAGCACTATCCTATGGCCTGCTCTCCGCTTATACTCAGCTGCAGGATCCAATCAGGCTGATCCTTTCACTGGCCGGAGGCGCAGTGATAGCTGCAGCTGCCTATTTGCTGTACCGGATCAGCGTATTCATTCTGGTGCTTCTGTGTCTGTTCTTTGTGTCAATGACTCTGCTGGGACAGACAGGCATCAATTCAACTACAGTGATGATTATCTCCCTCGCGGTCGGCATTGTCTTCGCAATTCTGTCTGTAAAATATATGAAACCAATTCTGATCGTTGCGACTGCACTGGCTGGAGGGCAGGGTACAGTCAAGACACTCTGCGATATCATAGGAATGAATAATTCGATTGCTATGATCC
>SABF01000001.1 GCA_009929095.1 Erysipelotrichia bacterium | reverse complement strand
GATAAAACACCGTTTAGGACATGATATAAACCGTGATATTCATTGCCTTTTTCAATCGAGAAAACATCTTTGGTATTTTCAACAACTAAAATCGTCGACAGATCTCTTTTTTCGTCCTTGCAGATGCTACAAATTTCTTCATCTGTAAGATTTCCGCAAGTTGTGCAATGATGAAGCTTTGCTTTCGCATCAGAAAGCGATTTGGTTAATTGGTTAACTTCTTCTTCTGTATATTTATTTATGATATGCATAGCATATCTTTCAGCTGTCTTTTCACCTACGCCCGGCAGTCTGCGGAAACATTCAATCAGATGTTCCAGGCTTTTTGGATACATTCCCTTTACATCCCCGGCATGCGGACACCCTGAGTTACTGCCCCCATCCTGTCCTTGCGTTTCTGAGCAGCTTTATCTTCTGCAGCGTTGACCGCCAGCATGATCATATCCTGAAGTTCTTCCTTGTTCTCCACGGATAGCAGCTCATCACAGATATTGATTTCCACAACTTCATTCTTTCCGTTAACCTTAGCAGTCACTCCGGATTCCCCGCCGCTGTTTCCTTCATATACTGTTGCGTCCAGCTCTTCTTCAATTTTGCCGATCTGTTTCTGCATTGCCTGTGCCTGCTGCATCAGTTTCTGTAAATCCATATTCTCAGTCCTTCCCTTCGTCGATTACCTCGACCATATCATCACCGAAGATATCTTTCATCCGCTGTTCCGGATTGATTTTCTCTTCTTCTGTTTTATCTTCTTTGTACCGTTCAATGACAATTCGCTCTGGCAGGTTCTTCTCTGCGTACAGTGTTCGATAGCTGGATACTGCTCTTTTCAGCACACTCTCACATGCCGCAAATGGCATCTTGTCAATATCTGCTCTTTTCAGATATTCATAGAGACCTCGATTGAATTTTGGTTCATTGATATTATTGGCAATCGCCGGCATGGATACGCTGAACAGAATGCAGTCAGCACCGCTGGCCGCTATTGTAGTCTGTCTGAGAGCAGCCGCATAGCGATCCATCATGAGTCCTTCGGTCAGTTTCTTCAGTTTCTCTGTATCTTCCGCCTTGGCATCCTTATTGCACTGAACCAGAAGCCTCAGTACCAGATCCTCATCCATTTCCGGAATCTCATTATTCTTTAGATGATTATCTTCCTGACATGCATCTGCCGGTTCTGATTCCTCTGCCGGTTCTTCCAGATTCATGGTTTCTATTTCCGGACTGAATGTTTCTTCTTTAACCGGTTCAGGTGCAGACACCATAGCCGGTGCCCGTGCTGCCTTGGGCTTCTCTGTTTCAATCGGCTTCGGTTCATCACGGAATGAAACCGGTTCTGCTGCTGCCATCATATCCATGCATGCGATCTCGAAGTAGCTTGCTACAGACTGTGCTGTTTTGTAAGACTCAATTGCCTTCATAAGATCTTCTATCATGCGCAGCAGATCTTTTGCCTTATGACCGGCAGACAGATGAACTGCCTGGGATTTATTTAAAACTTTCAGGAGACTTTCCTTCTGTGTATACCCATAGATAACAGCGTCTTTCAATACATCCATAAGTTCACTGGTGAGTCTTTTCAGATCAATGCCATGTGCTTCATAGTCACGGATCATGCGAAGCGTCTCTGTCAGATCATTGGAAAATACTGCACTCAGCAATGCAATTTTCTGATCTGTTGAAGCCAGACCATAGACTCGGTTGATGTCCTCTTCCGTAATCTTTCCTTCTGAATAGGACACCGCCTGCTCCAGAATGCTCAATGCATCACGCATTCCGCCATCCGCCAGTTCAGCTATTTTATCAGCTGCACCGCTTTCCAATTCGAAGCCTTCCTGCGATGCAATATGCAGCAGATGTTTTTGGATCAGTGATTTTTCAACTTTTGTGAAATCAAATCTCTGGCATCGGGAAATGATCGTCGGCAGAAGTTTCTGAGGATCTGTAGTAGCCAAAATAAAGATGACATGTGCCGGCGGTTCTTCCAGTGTCTTTAACAATGCAGAGGCTGCTGAAGATGACAGCTGGTGAACCTCATCAATGATATAGATCTTATGCTTGCCAAGCATCGATGCAAGTCTTGCCCGATCAATCAGATCACGGATATCTTCCACATGTGTTTCATTGGCCGCATTAATTTCTATGATATCCGGATGACTGCCTTCTTCAGCAGCCCGGCAGTTTTCACATTCGCCGCATGGTGCTTTCTGAGGACTGTCGCAATTGACTGCCTTGGCCAGAAGTCTTGCCATGGTTGTCTTGCCGGTACCCCTTGGTCCGCAGAATAAATATGCATGACCAACCTGACCGCTGTGAACTGCATTGCGAATAGAACGGACTGCATACTCCTGTCCGACCACTTCCTCAAATGTACTGGAACGGTATTTCTGATACAGCGCAATCCGGCTCATGTCAGCACCCCTTACTTACGCTACATTATATCAAATCAGCGCTGTCCTTTCCGGCTTTCTGTATAGTTTCCAAACAGGATTACACTGCAATTTGCAAAGGATACACTCAGACACATTCATATAACTGTCTGCAGCCAGTGACATATTCGATTTCCACACGCAAAGACAGATGGAGATGAGTGAATCCATTCTATCCATGTTTGAAGCCCGCTATTGCGACAGACCGCAATCACAGAGACTTGAATTCGGCATAATCAAAAGACTCATCATTCGCATTGCCTGGCATCATGCAGGAACGCATCATGAACAGCTCTGTTAACATGCATGCATGTTACTGCCGATATGCAATTATAGCAGCGAATTTCTATTTATGATTCCGCAGAAACAGAACTGATCCTGCACGGTGAAGTGCGTAATCTCTGATGATTGATTTCCAATTGCCGCCTGTATTCAGAAAGAAGATGGAATCAGAACAGGAAGCTTGATCAAGCACTATAGATTACGGTTTTCTGATGGAATTGCAGCCTTGAAGTATTCACCAGTACCTCTTTGACCGCAGCGAAACGATAGATCTGAAAACAGTAATTCTCATGAATGCCGCTAATTTGCCTACACCTGACAAGTCTGTGGGCTGATGCTGATTTATGCTCGATCCCCCCTGATAGAAAAACAGCCTCTTATTCTCAAGAGGCTGTTCTACTTTTGCATTTCCCGCTTAAATGATTGGGAATCCCGTTTGGGTTTCTTTCGCTTTTCACGGAAGAAGTCAGTCAGAATTGCTGCGCACTCCGGCTGGATAATTCCCGGGAAAACCCGAGGATGATGATTCAATTTCTTGATCTCTTTTATATGGATAATACTGTCAACTGCTCCTCCTTTAGGATCGGCAGTTCCATAGTACAGATTGCGGATACGGCTGAGAATAATATTGCCTGTGCACATCATGCAAGGTTCCAGAGTAACATACAGATCACAGTCGTCCAGGCACCATGTTTTCAGTTTCCTGGAAGCCTTGGCAATCGCAAGAGATTCTGCATGTGCACTTGCCTGCTGATTCCGTTCTCTCAGGTTATGTGCTTTTGAAATAATCTTTCCATCTCTGACAATGACAGCACCAACCGGAACTTCATCCAGTTCTCTTGCTTTTTTGGCTTCCTCCAGCGCAATACGCATGAAGGTTTCAGGTGTCTGCTCTGCTGTCTTCTTCATAGATATAAAATGGCACACCCAGACATTGACAGTTATGGCTGCTTCCTTCCGGACCTGACCAGGTTGTATGCAATGCCTGCTGTGCCGTTTATTATCATAACAGATCAGAGTCAGATTTCCTAGCATGCTTTTCAGAAGAATGCTGTCTTTAGATTGTGATCACAAGATACGCTGCATATCCTGCCAGCATCAGTATTCCCTGCAATTGATACGCCCGCTCCTTTACCGCCAGAGGAATTACTGCTGCAAGCGTAATGAACAGACAGGCAGGGAAATCTATCTGCAGACTGAGTGCAGAAACCTCAAACGTTCCGCCTGAAACAAGCGAACATGCCGGCAGAATAAGTGCCAGATCTATAATATTTGCGCCAATGATATTCCCAATGGACAGACTGGCTTCTTTCTTTTTAATCGCTGTCAATGTTGTAACAAGTTCTGGAAGTGAGGTTCCAATCGCAACCATCGTTACTGCAATGACTCGTTCCGGTACACCCATAGCCGCCGCAAGCGCTGAGCCGCTGCGAATCAGAAGACTTGATCCGATTACTATACCAATAGCCCCGATGATGAACAGCATAATATTCTTTATGACTTCTTTTACGGCAATGGATGGACGATCAGAAATTTTCGAATTCTGACGTGCTTCGGAGATGTTGATACTCATAAACGCAATAAACAGAAGAATCAGCACCACGGTTGACCACCCTGCAACATATCCGCTCAAACTGCCGATCCACAGCACAGCTGCTGAAGCAATCAATACCAGATACTGTCTGAGAAACCTGCTACGCGATGCTTTTACAGTCATGAAGATAAAAGCGATCGCCATGATCAATCCGGTATTCGCTGTAACTGATCCAATCGCATTGCCAACTGCCATCTCATTTTTTCCTTCTATGCCGACCAGAATTGAAACAATCATTTCCGGCATCGTTGTAGCAATACTGACGATTGTGGCACCGATAATAAATGTTGGAATATGTGCGGCTCTGGCAATCCAGCCAGCGGCATCTACAAACCAGTCGCCTCCCTTTACAGCCAGAATCACGCCAGCCAAAAACAGACCTAATGACACCCAGACATTCATAAAAAAACCCTCCGTTTATGTATATACATAAGCAGAAGGCATCCAGAGACTTCTGCCTTTGCAGATAAGTCTCGTCATTTCATGCAAAACCGGAAGATTTTCTTCAGTATGTTGGTTTTACCGCGCCGGGATGGCACTGACTACTCCCTTAATCCCGAATAGATTATTATAAACATGTCATTCACGTCAAGCATTACTTTCAGGTATATAGACAAGTTCATATTGTTCGAATACCACTTTTTCTGAATCGGTGAATTCCAGGCCGTATTGCTGAAAGTCCAGTGTAAAGAATTTTAAATGCGTATCTTTCCAGTATTTCAGTGATTTATCACCTTCTCCTTCAATTGCAGCCATTTCTTCCGTTACATCCTGATATTTGCACACAATCACTCTGACATTCTTCACAATACAGCAGGCAGTTCCATCCTCTTTTGTGATCACATTGCAATCTCCTGCTTTGGGGATTGGCTCATGATCAATCTCATAGAGCCGCAATGAGCCGGTAGTCGCACGCTTAATTCCTTTAATCGTCAGGTCAATCAGTTGTTCGGGATCATCTGAGCCAAAGGAGAATGTACCGTAAGATCCCTCGATATTACTTTCTTTCCACAATTCTTCTGCATTCATTTTCTCTGTCTCCTGATATGAAAGCATCCCAATTGTTTCACGTGAAACAATTGGGATGCTGATTAGAACATATTTTTCTTTTCTTTCTGCGGAACCATAAGTTTCTGACCGCCCATATAAGGCTGCAGCGGTTCAGGAATTCTGACACTTCCGTCCGCCTGATAGTTATTCTCAAAGAATGCAATCAGCATTCTCGGCGGTGCAACCACTGTATTGTTCAGTGTATGCGCGAAGTAATTTCCGTTTTCACCCTTGATACGAATAGCAAGCCGACGTGCCTGAGCATCGCCAAGATTGGAGCAGGAGCCAACTTCGAAGTACTTCTTCTGTCGCGGAGACCACGCTTCAACATCACAGCTCTTAACCTTCAGATCCGCCAGATCCCCAGAGCAGCACTCTAATGTTCTGACAGGAATATCCAGAGAACGGAAGAAATCAACGCTGTTCTGCCAAAGGTTTTCATACCACTTCATAGAATCTTCCGGCTTACATACGACAACCATTTCCTGCTTTTCAAACTGATGAACACGATATAGGCCGCGTTCTTCAATTCCATGAGCCCCTACTTCTTTTCTGAAACATGGGCTGTAGCTTGTCAGGCAGTAAGGAAGTGCATCTTCCTTTACGGTTCTGCCCATGAATCTTCCGATCATGGAATGCTCTGAGGTGCCTATCAGATAAAGATCTTCTCCTTCAATCTTGTACATCATATTCTGCATTTCATCAAAGCTCATAACGCCATTTACCACATCACTGTGGATCATAAACGGCGGGATGAAATAGGTAAAGCCGCGGTTGATCATGAAGTCTCTGGCATAGGAAATAATGGAAGAATGCAGTCTTGCAACATCGCCCATCAGATAATAGAAGCCATTGCCGGATGTTTTGCGGGCACTGTCCAGGTCAAGTCCATCCAGAGCTTCCAGAATATCTGTGTGATAAGGAATCTCATAATCAGGAACAACTGGATCACCATACTTTTTAATTTCTTTGTTTTCAGAATCATCCCTGCCAATCGGTACAGACTTATCAATGATGTTCGGGATGACCATCATGCGCTTCTTTATTTCTGCAGTCATCTCTTCTTCATTTTTCTCAAGTGCAATCAGATCATCATCAATCTGCTTTACTGCAGCCTTGGCCTTCTCTGCTTCTTCCTTGAGACCCTGCTTCATAAAGCTGCCGATTTCTTTCGACATCTTGTTGCGGTCTCCCCGCAGTGCATCGCCTTTTGTCTTGGCATCTCTGAACTTCTTATCCAGTTCAGCCACCTCGTCTACGAGTACCAGTTTTTGATCCTGAAACTTCTTTTTAATATTTTCCTTTACTGCTTCCGGATTCTCTCGAATCATTTTGATGTCAATCATAATATCTCCTCCTGTACATAAAAACATCATCCACAAAAGGGACGATGCTTCATCGCGGTGCCACCCTTATTGCCAAATTGTTTCACGTGAAACAATTGAGCCTCTCCATTGACGGATAACGGACGCTGCCGGAAGTGTTTGGCTTCACTCGGAGATGGATTTCACCAGTGTCTGCACTGACTTGCATCAGCCGTCAGCTTTCTTGAGCAGAAACACAAAGTTACTTGTTCTCTTCTATGTTTTCATGGGTATTCTTGCATCAGCTCCGCTGTTTGTCAAGGTTCGGCCGCAATGGTAGAATGGAACAGAAGGCAGGCTAATTAAATGAAAAAATTACTGACTGCACTGACCGCGTGTCTGCTGATCCTCTGCGGATGTACTTCACCGAACAAAGCAAATGACTATACCGGTCCGGTTGTCACTGAAGATACCATGACCGATGAGGAGAAAGAACTGCACATGATACAGTCCTGTATCTCTGCATATAATAATCAGCAGATTGCTGAGCTTGAGGACGCACTCCAAATTTCCATTACATCTCTTCCAATCGGCATTGACACTCTTCCAGAAATCACAAGTCTAAATGATCTGACTGAAGTCAAAGACGCTGAATCCACTACAAATACTGCATATGTTGGTCAGTACAGCATTAATGACTCCTATTACGCCCTCTTTTTCATCTATAAGCCGACTTCTGGCACTTTCTGGCTGAACGGACGCATCACCTTCAATATTGATCCAGCCTCTGTACCAGATAATGATCCGAAATTTGCGGATTATAAATCAGCTCTTGACCCTATGCTCAGCGTAGATAATATGATTCTTAACTGGCTGTATGGCATTAACGTTACACTTGGTTCAGAAGAAATCGAGCCGGGATATTTCCCGGTAACCGGTATGGGCAGCTATACCCCAGCCAGCATTGATGACATCAAGGCAATTGCAGAATCAGTATTCACCGCTGATTTTTTGACCTCAAACTATTATCCTGCAGCCTTCGAATCCGCAAGTCCAGTATTCAAGGAAATTGACGGTAAATTGTGCTGCATTGAAACGGAGCTCATGGATCGAACTTATCCTGTCTACAACACCTCAAAAATCATCAATGCAGTAGAAGATGATAATTCTGTCTTTCTGGATATTCTGACCATCATCAATCAGCAGGACCAGCCGGAAATCAAACGCATTGTCATGGTCAAAACAGATCAGGGCTATCGGCTCCCCCAGAATTACTGAAATTTAGCATACATGCTTGCAGGACATCTTCGCGCATGTTTATAATGAAAGCGCATACGGTTCAAATGGATTAGTTTGGAAGGACGGTAAACTATATGGCAAAGCAGGAATCCAGCTACGACCGCAAACTCGCGTATAACAATGAGTATAATAGAAATAATTATCGTTCTTTTTCCATTCGCTATCATAAGGTTGACGAAAAGAAAATTATTCGCTGGATTGAAAAGCAGCCAAGTGTAAAAAAATATATCACTGATCTGATTGTCGCCGATATGAATGGAAAAGCAAAGAAAAAAAAGGCTCGCTGATTTTCTTCTCCATCAGATATCAAAGTGACGTATCCTATCATGATAGCGTTACTTTTTTTGTATGCATAATTCATGCATGCATGTTATAAAATGCTTTATATATTTCTATATCTTTTATATTCATTACAAACATCGTCTAATTGTGATATTCTTTCCAATGTTACTTTTGAGGTTTGATACTATGAACGAAAAACATCTCGCGACAAATATGACTGAGGGAAACCCCTTTTCTCTGATTATTAAATTCATGATTCCTCTGCTGATCGGAAATATCTTCCAGCAGTTTTACAATATGTGCGATACCATCATTGTCGGAAACTTTGTCGGTACCGGAGCACTTGCTGCAGTAGGCTCCACCGGCACAATCATGTTTCTTATCTTTGGACTATCTGTCGGTCTGACCACCGGCTTCACCGTACTGACATCTCAAAGATTCGGCGCCGGTGACATAAATGGCACCAGAAAATCGGTTGCCAATAGCATACTTCTGTCCTGTATTGTGATTGTCATTCTGACTGCATTGTGTATGTATATCATGAATCCTCTTCTTCATCTGATGAATACACCGGCAGATATTTATGCCGATGCTTATTCATATATCAGTGTCATCAGTTTAGGCATCGTCTGTTCTGTTGCATACAATCTGTTCTCTGGATGTCTTCGAGCGATCGGCAATGCTAAAGTACCTCTGTACTTTTTGGTCTTCTCAGCCTGCCTAAATATCGGTCTTGATCTGCTGCTTGTAATTGTCTTTCATATGGGAACTGCCGGTGCTGCCTGGGCTACCAATTTAGCACAGGGAATCTCTGCAGTTCTCTGCTGGATCTATATTGTAAAAAAGGTTCCTTATCTGACTCCTGCTCGAAATCACTGGACAATTGATCCGGAATATACACGAAAGCAGCTGGCAATCGGTATCCCGATGTCACTGCAATTTGCCATCACCGCATCTGGAACACTCATTATGCAGACAGCAATCAACTTGTTTGGTTCTATTGCAGTTGCCAGCTTTACGGCAACCTGCAAAATCATAAATATTCTGACACAGGCATTCATGGCTCTTGGTCAGACAATGGCAACCTACTGCGGACAGAATACCGGAAAGCTGAATCTGGAACGAATCAAGGCAGGTACCTCCTGTTCCATGAAGATTAACATAATCTATGCAATTGCTGCAGCAGCGATCGGTATCGCAGCTCTGCCATGGATGCTGCAGTTCTTCTTTTCAAGCGGTACGGATCTATCTGTCATGATGCCTTATGCAAAGACCTATATGTATGTTTCAGTACTCTTCTTCATACCGCTTGGCATGATCTTTATTTACCGTAATGCGATGCAGGGGAGCGGCTATGGCATGGCGGCTATGATCCTGGGAATTGCAGAACTTGCCGCCCGCCTGATCGTTGCACTTATCTCTATGAAAACAAACAGTTATCTTCTGGCTGTTGGATGTGATGCCTCAGCTTGGTTCACAGCAGGAATACTCAGTTATTTTCTCTATCGCAGATGCCTGAAAGATCTCAGTATAAGGTACTGAAAACCGTCAGCACCTGTGCCTCATTATTGATTTTTTTGCCGGAACAATAACAGCGAAATCATCGCATGCATCAGCACCGCTGTCAAAGATATACAGCCGCAAAGAGATAAGCATTCTCTCTATCTTTCTTCTGCAACCTGTTCTCTGTATTCAGTCAATGATTCAGCTTCATTCTGCTGAATAATCAGGAAGGAACATCAGTATTAACATTTGAATCCGCAGAAGCGTGCAGAACAGCGGACCGCTTGTCTATTTTAGCTGTACTTTTGAAAAGAAAGAAATGAATGAAATGTGATGATGTATCAGAATTCTTTGCAATACTCCATGAAGCTGAATTCAATTTGATATCCCTGCTTTATATAAAGTTCTATTGCATTCGAATCTACTGATTATTCCTGAGTATCCTTCAGTGTCTGTACCAGACAGCCTTTATCAGAATAGTACTGAATCATCTCATTGATTTTTTTCTTATTGTAGCTGGTTATGCAATCAGACAGAACATGTACGGTATAGCCTGCCTTAACCATGTTATAGCAGGTTGATTTTACGCATGCCGTAGCACCTGCCCCTCCGATATAAAATTCGCTGATATTGTTATGCGTTATGAATTCCACAAATGCTTCACTGGTCAATGCATTGGCTTTGGTCTTTACGAATTGATGATTTGATGCGATTTTCAGTTCAGGTCTCAGTTCAGCTCCATGCGTACCAGCTTTGAATGTTCTCGTTCCGGAAGATAAATTATGATGCATGATATAAACCACATGCATATTATGAATAACAGCCCAGTCAATTGCCTGATTCAGCTTATCAAGTATCTCTTCACAGTTTTTTGTTATGTCATTCTGAATATCGATGATAACCAAGGCTTTGTTTTCCAATCTGTACATCTCCATTTATATCTATCATTATGCGCTCAGGCAGTCAATATTTCCCGGGGTATATGAAAAAGGACAGCCTCACAATGTGAGGCTATCCCTTCATTTGCTATTCTGATTCCTTATCTGGTTCACTGTTCTCTTCTGGCTGTTCTGTCTCTGTTACAGGTGCATTGCGCTGTTCCGCATCCTGTTTCAGATCATCTGCGACCATTGAATCGTCTTCAGATTCTTCGTCTGTCGGATCAACAATTGCAACATTGGATACCTTCTGTTCTTCACCGACATTGATCAGTCTGACACCCATCGCTGTACGGCTTAACTCACTGACCTGATTCAGAGAAATGCGAATGATGATGCCGCCGTCTGTCATAATCATGCAGTCCTCATCGCCATTCACTGCCTTCATGCATACCAAATTACCTGTCTTCTCAGATACGGTCAGTGCCTTAACGCCCTTTGCACCTCTATTACTGAGACGGAAGTCTTCCAGATTGCACTTCTTGCCATAGCCGTTTTCAGTGACAGTAAGAATCTGCTTCCCTTCTTCACTTGTCACCATACCGATGACAGATCCGCCGTCTACATTGATACCCCGGACACCGCGGGCTGTTCTTCCAAGCGGTCGAATATCTGATTCCATGAATCTCACAGCCTTGCCGTTATCTGCTGCAATGACGATCTGTGCTTCGCCGCTGGTTCCCTTAACGAAGGCAAGTTCATCATCTTCATTCAGAGTAATTGCAATCTTGCCGTTGCGATTGATATTTTCAAACTCAGAAACTGATGTACGCTTAACCAGACCTTTCTTTGTTGAGAAGAATACAAACTTCTCATCAGAGCCAACGATATACGGTACCATGGCCATGACCTTTTCATTCTTTTCCAGTTTGAGCAGATTAACCACCGGAATGCCCTTTGAGGTTCTTCCATATTCAGGAACATTGTATCCCTTCATACGATAGACTCTGCCCAGGCTCGTATAGATTAAGAGGAAGTCATGCGTGGACATATTGACGAACTGATCAACAACATCATCTTTATTCAGTTCCATTCCCTTGATTCCCTTGCCGCCTCTGTTCTGCACCTTATAGGTATCAGATATGAGACGCTTGATATATCCATTTTCAGATAGCGTAATGATGACATTCTCTACCGGGATCAGATCTTCATCTTCCATATCCGCAGTCGCATCAATAATTTCAGTTCTTCTCTTATCCCCGAATTTCGCCCGGATTTCTGTTAGCTCATCTTTAAGAATCTTCTCAACACGTTCCCTGTGTGCAAGGATATCCTGCAGATCCGCAATCTTAAGCAGCAGATCCTGATATTCATTTTCAATCTTTTCACGTTCCAGACCAGTCAGTCTTCTGAACTGCATGTCGAGAATTGCCTTAGCCTGAATTTCATCCAATCCAAATCCATTCATCAATGCCGGCATCGCCTCAGCGGCATCCTTTGAATTTCTGATCGTATGAATTACTGCATCCAGATTGTCGACAGCTATGCGCAAACCTTCTAATATATGGGCTCTCGCTTCCGCTTTTCGCAGATCAAATCTGGTTCTCCTGACAATGACATCCAGCTGAAAGTTCAGATAGCCGGTGATCATATCTCTCATGCCTAGCTGCTGCGGTGCACCTTTAACCAAAATGACGTTATTAACACCGAAGGAAGCCTGCATAGGGCTCAGACGATAGAGCTGATTCAGCAGTACTTCCGGCTGTACATCCTTGCGGAGTTCCATGACGATGCGAATACCATTCATATTTGATTCATCACGAAGTTCGGTAATTCCCTCAATTTTCTTTTCTCTTGCAAGATCAGCAATCTTTTTGACCAGTACTGCCTTGTTGGTCATATAAGGAATTTCGTATACGATAATTCGATCTCTTCCGTTGGCGCGCTGTTCAATTCTTGCCTTGGCACGCATGATGATCGAACCTCTGCCAGTTTCAAATGCCTGACGAATGCCAGATCGTCCTACAATAATGCCGCCAGTAGGAAAGTCAGGTCCCTTGATCAGCTGCATCAGGTCCGGTGTGGAAATATCCTGATTCTCCATGACTGCAATAATTGCATCAATTGCTTCGGAAAGATTATGCGGAGCAACATTGGTAGCCATACCAACAGCAATGCCGTTGGAACCATTGACAATCAGATTCGGAAAGCGGGAAGGAAGTACCGTCGGTTCCTTCTCTTCTCCTTCATAGTTATCAATCATGTCCACGGTATCTTTTTCAATATCACGGAGCAGTTCCATGGAAATCTTGGACATGCGTGCTTCGGTATAACGCATAGCAGCTGCACCGTCACCATCCAGCGATCCGAAGTTTCCATGACCGTCTACCAGTGGATAGCGATAGCTGAAGTCCTGAGCCATACGTACCATCGTCTCATATACTGCAGTATCACCATGCGGGTGAAACTTACCGATAACTTCACCGACAATACGTGCCGATTTACGATGCGGTTTGGAAGAATCAATGCCCAGTTCACTCATAGCCCACATGATGCGGCGGTGAACCGGCTTCATGCCGTCACGGATATCCGGAAGAGCTCTTGCCACAATGACAGACATGGAATATTCCAGGAAGTCCTTGCGTATCTCATGTGTCAGTTCTGTGGTAGTGATTTTTCCCGGGTCAAAGTTCTTTTCATCAAAATCGAGATCATCAATGATCTGATCATTCTTTATTGCGTTATCGTTCTCAGCCATTCTTCCCTCCTCGATTAAACATCCAGATTCTCTACGAAGTGGGCATTCTCTACAATGAATTCCTTACGGGGTTCCACTTCTTCACCCATTAACATGCTGAACGCCTGATCGGCTGCTTCAGCATCGTTGACTTCAACCTGAATCAGAGTGCGGTTCTTCGGATCCATGGTAGTCTCCCAGAGCTGTTCCGGATTCATTTCACCAAGGCCCTTGTAACGCTGAATGCCGAGTGCTGTTCCCATCTCTGCTTTGATCTCTTCCAGCTGTCTGTCAGTATATGCATACTTGGCAGAAGATCCTTTCTGCACTTTGTACAGCGGCGGCTGAGCAATATAAACATAACCCTGCTCAATCACCGGTCTCAGATAGCGGTAAAGGAATGTCAGAAGCAGTGTTCTGATATGTGCGCCGTCAACATCGGCATCGGTCATGATGACAATCTTGTGATATCTCAGCTTGGCTGTATCCACTTCTTCCAGAACACCGCAGCCAAAGGCAGTGATCATGGATCTGATTTCATTGTTATCAAAGGCTCTGTGCTGTCTTGCTTTCTCTACGTTAAGAATCTTTCCTCTCAGCGGCAGAATTGCCTGATAATGCGAATCTCTTCCCTGCTTTGCAGAGCCGCCGGCGGAATCACCCTCTACGATATAGATTTCACAGATTGATGCATCCTTGCTGGAGCAGTCTGCCAGTTTTCCCGGCAAAGAACCTACTTCAAGCGGATTCTTTCTTCTAGTTGCTTCTCTTGCCTTTTTGGCTGCCAGTCTTGCCTGAGATGCCAAGGAAGCCTTCTCAATGACTGCCCTAGCCTCTTCTGGATTCTCCAGGAAGAAACGCTCCAGAGACTTACCAAAAATATCCGAGACAATCTTTCTTACTTCAGAGTTGCCAAGCTTGGTCTTGGTCTGTCCCTCGTACTGAGGATCCGGATGCTTGACGCTGATAACAGCAGTAATGCCTTCGCGGCAGTCATCAGAAGTCAGATTTTCATCCTTTTCCTTGAGAATACCGTTTTCTTTTGCATATTTGTTAATGACCCGATTCAGAGCCAGGCGGAATCCTTCTTCGTGGGTACCTCCTTCTGCAGTATTAATATTGTTGCAGAATGTATATACCTGAGGATTATAGCCATCGTTGTACTGTACAGCTATTTCTGCTTCAATGCCTTCCTCATGTCCTTCACAGTAGATGATGTCAGGATTGACAACTGCACGTCCTCTATTGAGATATGCCACATATTCTTTCAGACCGCCTTCAAACAGAAACGTATGGTGCATGCGGTTCGGTTCAGTCTCTCTATCATCATTGAATACAATTCTGATGCCTTTATTGAGGAAAGCCAGCTGACGCAGACGATCTCTCAGAGTCTGATGATTGTATATCGTCGTTTCCGTAAACATTGTCGGATCTGCCTTGAATCTGATCTTTGATCCATGTTTATCCGGATCGCAGGCACCGATGACTTTCAGCGGCGCTGCCGGATGTCCGCCATTCTCAAAACGTATGAAATTCACTTTACCATCATGATAGACAGTAACTTCCATGAATTCACTCAGTGCGTTAACTACAGATGCACCAACACCATGAAGGCCGCCGGATACCTTATATGCTCCGCCGCCGAACTTGCCGCCGGCATGCAGAACAGTAAAGATAGTTTCAATAGTTGACTTGCCGGTCTTCTCATTTGTTCCTACCGGCATACCGCGTCCATCATCTTCTACAGTAACAATGTTATCTCTGTCTACGGAGATGGAAACAGTTGTAGCATAGCCTGCCATTGCTTCATCAATGCCGTTATCTACAATTTCCCATACAAGATGATGAAGTCCACGTTCAGAAGTGGATGCGATATACATTCCTGGACGTTTGCGTACAGCTTCCAATCCATCAAGAACCTGAATATCCGAATCGTTGTACGTATGTGTTACCTTCATATCAAGTTCTTCACCAATGACTGCCTTATTGGCCGCTGAATCAAAATCATCTTCTTTTTGTTCAGCTTTTTCTTCTTCCGGCTTGTTTTCTGCCGGTGTCAGATCAATCTTTATCTCTTCACTCATTCACTGCCTCCTGTCTCAATCTTTCCATCTCTGATTCTGAATTCTTTAATAGAATTCATTTTCAGATAAGCTGGAAGTTCTGTAGCGGTAATAATGCACTGCCATTTTCCTGATGTCAGTTCAATAAGTTTTTGCTGTCTGTTTCGATCCAGTTCCGACAGTACGTCATCCAGAAGAAATACTGCTTTCTTTTTGGATGCGTCTTCAATAAACTGCAGCAGGCTCATCTTGAATGCCAGCATCATCATTCTCTTCTGACCCTGGCTGGCATGTTCTGTCACACCGCGGTGATCCAATTCAAAGATCAGATCTTCCCGATGAATGCCAAAGCCGGTAACATGATTTTCAATATCACGCTGTCGGCTGTCAAAATACATGCGTTCAAGCTGCTGTTTCACATCTGATTCGTCAGTATCAATGCAGGATACATACTTCAGCCGACAGTCTGTATCTTCATCAGAGAGATTCATGTACTGCGGTTTCATATACTGACTGATGCCGACTGCAAATGCTTTTCTTGCCTGGATGATTACTGCTGACTTCTGAATCATCTGTGCATCCAGTACTTCCAGCATTCTTCCATCAGGCATGCTGTTCTTCAGAAGACTGTTTCTCTCTTTCAGAAGATTCTGATAGTCAGTCAATGCAGCAAGGTACTTCGGTGAGATTTTGGTGATTTCCTGATTCATGATTCTTCTGCGAGCTCTTGGTGCATCTGTAAATACTCCCAGATCATCAGGTGCAAATAGAACGACATTGAGCATTCCAACAAATTCACTGCTGCGCTTAACCGGCTGCTTTTCTATCAGCAGTGTTTTTCCATCCGGTCTGATCAATGCACTGATTTTCTTTTCAATGCCATCTTTGAAACTGCAGCTTATCTGTGCATACTTTGTTCCATAATGGATCAGCTGACTGTCATCATTGATTCGATGTGATCTCGTCAGTGAGAGATATACCAGACTCTCAAGAAGATTCGTCTTGCCAGCCGCATTGTTTCCGGTGATGATGTTCATTCCTTCTGAAAATGAAATACTGCAGGATTCATAGCTGCGGAAATTTTTCAGATGAAGTTCTTCAGCGATCATTTGACCCTATAAAGTTTTTCATCAACCTTAACTTCATCTCCCGGATACAGTTTTCTTCCTCTTCTCTGCTCTTTCTCACCATTGACTTCAATGTCGTGTTCCAAGATGAATATCTTGGCTTGGCCGCCAGTGGGAACCAGATCGATGCGTTTCAGAAACTGTTCCAACTTAATGTATTCTGTACTGATTGGTGACATCTCTCTACCCCCTGATTTTCATCTGGAAACTGCCTTATTATTATACCATATAATATATTGAAAATGCTTATTTTAAGGGCTTTTTCAGCATTTCAGTATTGCTATTAGCTACACTTAATAAAAGGAATAATAAAGCCTCAGAATCGAGGTGATTTTGAGGCTTTATTGATATATTTCTAGATAATCATCAGTTATATGTACGAACTGGTAGAACAAGCTGCAGCAGAGAGTCGTCTCCATTCTCATTTGTAATGATAAATGGTTTCATATCACCGGTGAATTTAATCAGAATATTGTCTTCTGACATCGTTCTGGCTGCTTCGATGACATAGGATCCGGAGAAGGAAATATCCAGAGGCTCTCCTTCATACTTCTCAGCAATCAGTTCCTGATGATACTCACCAATCTCCTGGGACTTATTTGAAATTGTAATATCCTCAGCATTATTCAGCTGCATCCTTACAATCATCATATTGTCGTTCTTGATAAAACTGGATATATCTACCGCGGAGATCAGCGCTCTTCTGTTAATCAGAAGAGAATAACTGAACTGAGATGGAATCAGCCGATCAGTATCTGGAAATGATCCATCAAGAATCTTCGAGACCATAACGATACTGCCATCAGTAAACATAACTTTTTTATCATCCAGACAAACGTTCAGAGCTGCTTCCGGATCTGTAAAGACTGCTCTGACACTATTGATGCTCTTAGCAGGAACTGTCACATTAAATGCAGGTACATTGATGTTAAGAATCTTTCTAGCCAGGCGATAGGAATCAGTCGCTGTACAAATCAGATGTTCTCCGTCAGATTTTAAATTGACTCCGGTTAAAATCAGACGTGTATCTTTTGTATTGGCCGCAAAAGAAGTTTCATCAATCATCTCAGTAAAATCAGAGGTTTTTATTTCAAACTGATTTTCTGGTTTTTTAAAATCTATTGGCGGATAATCTTCAGGTCTGTATCCATTGATTTTGAATTCTACTTTGCCGGCAGAAATTCTGCTAAGAGTTCCATCAATGATTTCAACATTAACTTCAGCAGATTCAATTTTTCTGACAATCTCAAGAAGATAGCGGTAATCAATCACAACTGATCCCTCTTCCATAATGGAAAGTTCCAGGTCCTTATTTGTATCATTTGAAAGAACCAGTTGAATGGAAATATCAGCATCGCTTCCGGTAATGATCAGCTGACTGCCTTCTGCCTGAATTAACAGACCGGATAATGCTGGAACTGGAGAATTGGGAGAAATAGCTCTGGCTGCTGTCTGCAGTGCTTCATAGAATCTTGTTTTAGAAATTTTGAAATTCATGTTCTGGTCTCCTTTGCGAGTCTTTATGTTTTATAAGCTTATTACTACTATTAGGGCTGTGGAGAATGTGGATAACTCAATTTGAATGCATAGTTACCACATAATTCTAACACTTGTGATGTTGATATGATGTTGATAAATATGTGGGAAGCTGTGGTTAATTAACAATCAGTCTTTCTATTTCTTCAAGTGCTGTATTCATTGCAGAGTCTGATTTCATCTGTTTTTCAACTTTCATACAGGCGCTGATGATGGTGGAGTGATCTCTGCCGCCAAATTCATCTCCGATTCTGATATAGGAGAGATTCAGCAGTTTTCTGCAAAGATAGATGGAAATGTGTCTGGCATTTGCAATGTTCTTGGTTCTGGTCTTTCCTGTTACCTGCTGTCTGGTCAGTCCATAATAATCTGCGACACATTTTATAATCTTATTCGGTGATAAACCTGTTTTGTCAGAAACAACTGCCTGATTCTTCAGTGCATTCACTACCGTCTCGAATTTAATGGATCCGCCGTCTTTCTGAAACATAATAGAATAGAAGAGAACCCGATTCCATGCACCTTCCAGGTCTCTGACATTTCCTGAGAAGTTAGAGGCGATATAAGCAAGTCCCTGTTCATCCATATCACTGATATCATTGCCGCTGTTTTTTATTTTTGATCTCAGAATTGCAAGCGAGGTTTCAAATTCAGGAGAATCAATTCCTACTGAAAGACCACTGGAGAATCTGGTAATCAGCCGTTCTTCCAGACCTTTGATTTCCTTAGGCTGCCGGTCGGAAGCAATGCAGATCTGTTTATGATTATTAAACAGTTCGTTATAGATAGAGAAGAATATTTCATGAGACTTCTCTTTGCCGGCTAGAAACTGAATATCATCTACCAGCAGCACATCCATGGAACATATAAACTGTTTGAACGCATCGATACGGTTATTTTGAATTGCTTTGACCACTTTATCTACGAACTTCAGTGATTCGATATAGTATATCTTTTTAGTTGGATAGGTCTTTTTGACATAGTTGCCGATTGCCATGAGGAGATGGGTCTTTCCTAAACCGCTGTTACCATAGATGAACAATGGATTGAATGCTGTACCAGGCTTATATGCACATGCCAGTGCTGCAGCCTGAGATTCCCGATTGCAGTCACCGACAATGAAATTATCAAAGGTTCGGTCAGGCTGAATCGGCATGGATTGAAATTCCGGATCATCTTCTGCCTCAGCAATCATTTCATATGTTTCCGGCGTCATCTTTTTTTGCATAGAGCTTAATTCAGACTGCTGAATAATCTCCATGAAAAATGGTGCATCAATATCAAGAAGATCTACCAGTGCAGCCTGGATCATGTCACTCTGATGTCCGACAATTTCTCTGGAGACAATATTAGGGGTGACAACAATTGCCTTCTGATCATTTATTTCATACAGATAAGTGTCATGAAAGAATGTATCGATGATTTCCGGCGATACATTCTGATGTTCCAGAAGGTAATTGATAACGCGCTTCCAGATATCGGAAAGATATTGATCTTTGTTTATACTCATATGAATTTGCTCCAGTGAACTCCCGGCTGAATGATGCTGAATAAAAGAGAGTGCATTACTATTCTAGCGGTAAATTAAATAAAGGAAAGAAGAAAATTGTGGCAAAAAAATTTGTCCACAATCAAGATAGATTCAATACTTCAATATTTATCACTTATGATTGAGTTATCCACATCTTTCCACAAAATGAAATGTGGATAAAATGTGGATATAATTATCCCCATTGTGGAAAACTGAAAAAAATGTTGATAACTTGATAGCAGATCTGATCTTTCAACAAATTATCAACATTAAAATAAGCGATAAATATGAGATTTTTAGAACAATCCACAGTTTTCCACAATTGTGGATAACTGAAACTTTCTATATGTGGAACGATTGTGGAAAAATAATTGATTTCATATTGATTTTATATAGAACTGTCAGAAAAAAGTGATCATTATCCACAAATAAATGATATCTTCGTAATTGTCCACAATAAGGCTGAAAGATTGCACTTGAACAGGCTTTATAATTATGCTGTGAGGTGATTCTATGAGAAAGATTTTATCGGCAATTTTTTCAAGAGTTGCTGTATGTGCAGTACTGATTATTCTTCAGATATGGATGTTCATTAAGCTTCTGAATGGGTTTGCTGATAAGTTCTCTATCATCTATGGAATATTTGAAGTGATCGGAGTAGTCATGTTCTTTGTATTGGTATCAAAATATGAAGATCCGGCATTCAAGCTGCCATGGCTTACCCTGATTCTTCTGGTAGTACCGCTTGGCGGAATTATATATCTGCTGTTTCGAAACCCGCATTTTTCCAAGCAGAAAATTAAAGAAGCAGAATGTGTATATCAGAATCAGAACAAACTTAAAAACAGAAATCCGATCGCTGATGAATTACAAGATCCAGATCTGCGTTCACAGTCTTCGTACCTCTACAATACAACCGGCCTTTCTCTGCATGGAAATACTTCAGTAAAATATGAGCCGCTTGGAGAAATATTCTGGCAGGATCTATTAAAAGATCTTGCCAATGCAAAGCATTTCATCTTTATGGAGTATTTCATTATACAGGAAGGAAAAATGTGGGATGCCATTCTTGAAGTATTGAAAACGAAGGCTTCTGAAGGTGTAGATGTGCGGGTATGCTTTGATGATATTGGATGTATTCAGACACTGCCCAATCATTATGAGAAAACACTGAATTCCTACGGCATTAAAGCTAAGGTATTCAATCGATTCTCACCGACTGTTTCCATATTTCATAACAATCGAGACCATCGCAAGATCACGATCATAGACGGCTATATTGGCTATACTGGAGGCTTGAATCTTGCGGATGAATATATCAATGCCATCGTAAAGCATGGTCACTGGAAAGATACTGCGGTGCGGCTTGAAGGAGATGGTGTAGAAAATCTCCTGATTCTCTTCATGGATACCTGGCAGTTCATTAATAACATATCAGAGGATCTGAGTCAGTATCTTCCTCATGTATATCATCCGGAAGAGTTTGCAAAATCAGATGCCTATGTTCATCCCTATGGGGATTCTCCGCTTGATGATCACAATATTGGCGAAGAAGTATACATGAACATGATCAATCAGGCTCATGACTATATTTACATGGAAAGCCCATATCTGATCATCAGTTATCAGCTGATGAATGCGATGTGCATTGCGGCCAGAAGAGGTGTTGATATCAGGCTGATTACTCCGCATGTCGCAGATAAGTGGTATGTGCATATCGTAACGCAGGCACACTATGCACCGCTGATTGAAGCAGGTGTAAAGATCTATGAATATACACCTGGATTCATTCACTCTAAAGTATTTGTTTCGGATGATCGAGAAGCGACCGTCGGAACAATCAATCTTGATTATCGATCTCTAGTGCATCATTTGGAATGCGGCTGTCTGATCTTTTCCAAAGAGACTGCAAAGATCATCAAAGAGGATTTCCTGAAAACAGCTGCTGTTAGCCAGGAGGAAACACTTGAAGATGTTCAGCAGGTGTCATTCGGCAAGAAAGCTCTTCGCAGTGTGATTCGTTTCTTTGCACCGCTGATGTAGTAGCACAAAAAAAAGACTCTGCATCAGCGCCCCTCCCATAAGGATGATCGCCCTGCTGACTTAAAATCAGTAGGGCGTTATCACTTATACAGATTATTCTGCTAGCCCCGAAAAGCAGCCAAGGGGTCACATGTCTAAAGAAAGTGGATTAACAAGTTCACATAATCGTTCGGATAATTGAGACTTAATTCACCGTGAAAATACTCATTGAAAATTATCAATTTGCTATTGGGAATTGTGTTATGTAAGATTTCAGCAGAGCGCTGCATTATTTTCTGCTCCTTACCACCTACAATAATAGTAACTTTAGCTTTTGTATTGGCCAGCTCCGGCTTCGCAATATAAGAAGAATTCGATTTCAGAAAGCGAATCATATCTTGTTTTTGTATTTTGCAGGTGTCACGGTAATAATCCTCAAATAGTTCTGTTTGAATTCTTAATGACTTAAATTGCATTTCAGAAAACCATTTTTTCTTAATTAGTCCGTAACTTATCCCGAATGTCGGAGCAATCAATGATGCTGTCAATGACATAGGTATGACTAAGGCACTTTCGATGATTGCAAATCTGCATATATTGCTTCTTTGCGAAAGCATTTCAACGAGAACTTGCCCCCCAAGAGATAATCCACCGATGGCTAAAATTTTACCATCAAAGTTTTCGTCAATATAGCTGATGAGTTCTTTAGCATTGTCTTCAATCGTCGTAAAGTGAGTATCACTGTCTGCGTGGCCATCCAAAACTGGCAGTACAACGTGGTAATTATCCTTCAGCAGATTTGCTTCATCACGATAATTCCACCAAGACAAGCCACCGCCATGCAGAAGCATAATTACTGCCGAGTTTTCTTTTCCATATTCAATAATCTTCATATCATCTCTACAAATCTCAATCGTATTATATAAAATTTATGCGCCCTGCATCTATGTTACAAATGCAGGAACTAAAAATTTTGTACCCAGTATAACATGTCACCCCAAGCCTGTATAAACGGTTTGACTTAAGCCGTACTAGGTTGACGGAAATTCAATTAAGAAGCTGTTGAGGTTTTGAATTATGCAAAAGACTGATTTGAACATCTCATAAGAAGCAGCGGATAACATGAAATGATCTTTCGCAATTGAGCATCGCAGGCACACCAACAAATGGCAGACCGACAGGTTTATCATGAAGTGCAGAGAATGTTTCATCCTCCGCAAAACCGTTTGGCACCAAAGGCAGCAACGTTATTTATTTTGGAGACTGCCAAAAGACTGTTGGCAAATTTCGTGGAAAAAAAGCCGTAGGACTTCAAAATCCTACGGCAAACCTTATAAACTGAAATCATCCTTATTAGACCGGAGCGTTCAAGCAGGGCCTTTTTCCTGTTTATATTATTCAGCTGGCAGCTTCAGAAGTCTCTTCTGTTTTTGAATCATCATTGCTGTCATCTTTGTTTTCTGCATACTTGATGACAATGTGACGATCGCGTCCTTCACCGGCAGATTCTGTAATAATATGATCCCAGGTATTCAGTATTCTGTGAATTGCCTTACGCTCATCATTGGGCATCGGATCAAGGGCTGCATCAACATGAGTATTGAGCACTTCTTTTGCAGTACGACGGGCAATGGAACGGACAATGCGATAGCGATCTTCCTTATAGTCATTGACGTCAATCAGCACATCCAGATGCTTGTGGAATTCATTGTTCACTGCACCGCGGATAACGGTGTTGAGTGCAGCAAGAGTTCTTCCCATGCGGCCGATCAGAAGAGCATTGTTTTCAGCATTCAGACGAACTGTATAGCTTTCGTCCTTTTCTTCGATGCCGACTTCAATATCCTGATCAATATCTGTGAAGAAAGTACCGATATAGTTGAAGAGGAATTCCTTGACATCATCCTCGCAGTAAGCATCCACAGTTGCGCCTTCTTCTGTTTCTTCTTTTACAAAGTATGTCAGATCTTCCGGCTTGCAGTTTTTTTCTGCAGCCGCTGCAGCGAGCGCTTCTTCCAGTGTTTTACCAGAGTAGCTGTTCATGCAGTTTCACCCTCCTTTTTCTTATCAATAATCTTCTGTACCAGAAGGGTTTTGGCAATCGTTACAAGAGAATAGATGGTCCAGTAGATGGACATTGCTGTGGGCCACATCAAACCGAATACAAGAATCATTGCCATCATGTAGTACTGCATCATCTTGGACTGACCTGCAGATTTGCTTTCTTCCGGCTTACGATGATGTTTCTCTGCTTCTTCCTTAGCTTTCTTCTTGGCAAGGATCTGCGGAGTCATCATGGAGAAGAACTGAGATACACCCATGAGAACAAAGATCAGAATATACAGATACTGGCCGCTGGTAATACCTGCCCACGGTGTTGTCTCAAGGGACAGACCAAGGAAGCTGGCATATTTAATGGCAGAAGCTCTCTGAACTGCGTTATACATGGCAATGATGATTGGAAACTGCAGGAATGTTACGAGAATCATACTGAAGGGATTTACGTTGTACTTCTTGTAGAGTGCCTGCATTTCATTGGCCTGCTTCATCTTGGAAGCATCATCCGTACGTCCCTCATACTTACGGGTAATACGGTCAAGTTCAGGCTGAAGCAGCTGCATCTGCTGAGATGCAATCGTGCTTTTCAGGGTCGCAAACATCAGAATCAGGTTGACAACAATCGTCAGCAGTGCAATGGCACCTACAACGCCGATGTGCGGCTGAAGGTAATTCAGTACCTGAGCAAGCGGCCATACAAAGATTGCATTGAACCAGTTTTCACTGGACATGGTCTCCTTGAATGTCGTAGTCATTTCAATCAATTTTACAGATTTTGTTCCGTCAGCATTTGTGACCTGCGGTGCGCTGCATCCAGACAGGACAACCGCGGCAATCACAACAACAGCTGACAGTGCTAGGATCTTTTTTGTCGATGCACTGATTTTCATTCGATAAATCTCCTTTACAGTCAAAAATACGCTACCCTATTGTAGTATCAGTAAGCAGTTTTTCCAAGTTATTTTTATTATCCTCATAGGATAGCTCACGATATCCAAATCGGATAATCAAAATCACGTCATATGCATAAGAATCAAAATCGATCAGATCCTGACACATCATTCTGACCTGACGCTTGTACTTATTGCGATCTACAGCATGTCCAATTTTCTTGGAAAGAGAGATTCCAATTCTTGCCTGGGCCTCTTTCTTCTTCACGCGATAAAAGACGAAACTGGCGTTTGCCTGTTTCTTTCCTTTGTGGATTACATCCTGAAACTCTTGAGATTTTCTGACTCTGTTTATCTTCTTCATATTTAGAATCCTAAAAAAAACCACCGAACGGTGGCTTCTTTGTCAGGCAGACAGTACTTTTCTGCCCTTCGCTCTGCGTCTAGCTAAGACTTTACGTCCGCCGACCGTGCTCATGCGAGTGCGAAAGCCATGGGTCGACTTGTTTTTCCTTTTGCTCGGCTGGTATGTTCTCTTCATTCATGCCACCTCCCGTTTATATGTTGAACAAAGCGCGTTTATATAATACGCGTCGTGTTTTCATCTGTCAACGAGAAAATAGCGGATGAACATACAGAAAAAGCCAAGATGAAAGGACTTTTTTGAGTTCATATAAAAGTGTATCTATTAAAATAAGGATATGCAGAAAGAAATGCATAAACAAAGAACGCAGGCAAACAAATCCTGGACGCGCAAAACGAACTGCCGGCGGGTTATAATGAGACTGCTGTTTCAGGTAAAGGAGTGAATTGAAATGAATTGGGTAATGATTATTCCGCTGGCCATTATGGCCTATATGATTATTAAGATCATCTCACTGTCAAAGAGAAATAAATTAAATCGAAGGATGCTCAATGTGCTGGATACATTCAGCAATGATCCTGAGGGCAGGGAATTCTATGAGAAGTGCGATGAGTATCTGAGTACAGAGACCAATGTCGAATATCTCAACAAGGTCAGAGTGCTGCGTCTCTGGGCAGATGCCTTTCATGGCAGGAACGAGGACTTTGCAAAAGATCTTGAATCAATTGATCTCACTGCACTGATTATCGGAGATGGAAAAGGAAAGAATGGCAATCAGATAGAAATGAATGAAGATTCTTTCTTCTATCTCTATCTGGCAATTCCAAACCGTCTCTATTTCCGCGGCGATAAAGAAGATGCCGCGATGCATTATGCAAAGTTGGAAACGATTGAGGATCAGATGTCATCCCGTCTAGTCAGTAACATCAGCTGCTCCTGCCGCAAATACTATGAGCAGACCGATGATCACGGAGCAGAATTCTTCCGCAAAGTTATGGATGGAGATTACGGAGAATACAGCTACTCTAAGGAACTGATCGGAATCTATAAGAACACTGTTTCCAGTATGCTGGCAAGAATAGCTCTGGACGAAGATAATAAAGAAGCATTTGGGTTGCAGGTACCGGAGCTGAGAAGTTTTGCCAAATCCAATCTTGGGCGGCGGTTCTTAAAAGAACTGAATGTTGTTCTGCCGGAGGAAGAAGAAGCAGAAACAGCCGCATCTGCTGAATACACTGATGCTGAAAAAGAAATTGATGATTCAATTATGGAAGTGGAAGCAGAAAAAACAGCTGAAAACTCCAAGGATTCCACAAATGAATCAGAGAAGAACAATGATATGGAGAATCATCAGTAATGAAGCTGATAGCAGGCCTGGGGAATCCCGGTAAAGAATACGAGAATACCAGACATAACAGCGGTTTTCTGGCAATCGACATGCTGGCAGAAAAATGCAATGTGTCCATTGCAGTCAGCAAGTTCAATGCACTGACAGCATCTGTGCGTATTGATGATACTCCGGTACTTCTGATGAAGCCGCTGACCTATATGAATGAATCTGGTCAGGCAGTCAACCAAGCGGTCGCTTATTATCACATTGAACCGGAAGATATCCTGATCATTCATGATGATATGGATCTGGAAGTGGGCAGTGTAAGAATTCGAACCAGCGGAAGCAGCGGCGGTCAGAAAGGCATGCGTTCAATCCAGCAGGCAGTCGGAACAGAAGCGATTTCCCGCATTCGTATCGGTGTCGGCCATGGCCGCAGGGATCATGTGCCGGACTGGGTGCTTTCGCCAATTTCTTCAGCAGACAAAGAAAAATATCAGGCGGCATTGAAAGATGCCAGTGAAGCGGCGTATGCCTGGGTTAATGAACCGATCCAGACCGTTATGAACAAATACAACAAAAAGGCAGAGAAAGAAGCAGAGTGAAAAACAGGCAGACTTCGGTGTCATCCGGAATCCCGACTTGGCTGAGCAATGCTCTGAGAGACAATCCTGCAGTTGCCATGCTCAATGCAGAACACGGCACATTGCCGCTGTCCTCGCTGATGGAAGAAGCACTCGTCATCAGCACTTCCTATTTGCAGAGGCCTCGGCCGATTCTGGTCATCAAGCAGAATTTATACAGTGCACAGCGGCTCCATGACAGAATTTCCACCCTTCTGTCGGAACGGCAGTGTGCTCTTTTTGCGGCGGATGAATCACTGCGAGTTGAGGCGATTGCTTCCTCACCGGAGATGACAGCTGCCAAAGTGGAAACTCTGGCATCCCTGCTGGAGAATCCGGATCAGGTTGTGATCACCTGCCCTTCCGCTGTCCTTCGTCATCTGCCGACCCCAGAGGTTTTTCAGAACGGATGCATTTCCCTTTCCGTTGGCGAAACACTCAATATGGAAGAGCTCAAAAGAAGGCTGCGAGCTGGCGGATATTATGAGACAAGTCACATTGATCAGCCGTTGAGTTTTGCGGCTCGCGGCGGAATTGTAGATATCTATTCAATAAATTATGATCAGCCGATTCGCATTGAATTCTTTGATGATGAAATTGACTCTATCCGTTTCTTTGATGTAGCTACTCAGAAGACGGTGCTGCCGATTCAGCAGGTCAGGATTGTACCGGCATCGGAAGTGCTGTTCTCCAAAGAAGAAATTGAAGAGATCATATCTTCAGTTCATGCATTGCTGAATGAAAAACGTGATGATGTGATGAATGAACATGTGGAAGCGGACCTGCAGCTGCTGGAAAGTGATATCCGACAGCCGCAGCTTTATCCATATACTTCCTTTCTGAAACAGTGCGGCGGTCTTTGGGATTATATGAATCATCCGCTGATTGTCTGGTCAGACTATCAGGAGATTTTAAGCGGAGCGAAACGGCTGAACGAAGATACGATTGCGTATATACAGGAAATGGTTCAGGAGAAGAAACTGCCGCCAAAGTATTCCATGTGGCATGAACTGACCAGAATCGCACCCGATTCCAAGAAAATCAAAGAGGATCCGTTTGCGGACAATATCTCCGGCATTGAAGAACTGCATCTGCCGGAAGGATCCCTCGATCAGAAGCTGAGCATCATTCATCGCCGGGATGAAAAGATAGTTTTCTGCCTTCAGGATCAGGATGTGGAACGTCTGATCAATGCATGCGTAGAGCAGAATATCCCATATAACCTAATGCTGAATGACACGGATATTCAGCATGGATTCAACCTGTCGGTCAATCCGCTGGCGGAGGGATTTGAACTTCCGGGAATGCATCTGACTGCAGTAACAGCATCAGAACTGTTTGCCGTGCATCGTCACACCGGAAGATATGATCGCAAGTTTAGAAATGCAGAAGTAATTCATGGCAGCGATGAACTGACACCTGGAGACTATGTGGTGCATGCGCAGTATGGCGTCGGCCAGTATATGGGAATTGACACCCGGGAAATACAGGATTCCATGTGCGATTTTCTGAAAATTATCTATCGCGGCAATGCCGAACTTCTGGTGCCGCTGAAGCAGTTCAGTCTGGTGCGCAAGTTTGTATCCAGCGAAGGTGTTGTACCGAAGCTTAACAAGCTGGGAAGCGGTGACTGGGAAAAGACCCGTCAGCGCCTGGAAGAAAACGTTACTGATATTGCCGAACGTCTGGTCACACTGTACTCCAGCCGTGAACAGCATATCGGCTATGCCTATCAGCCGGACAGTGAACTTCAGCAGCAGTTTGAAAATGGGTTTGAATATGAACTGACACCGGATCAGAGAAAAGCTGTAGAAGATGTAAAGAAGGATATGGAATCTACTAAACCGATGGATCGGCTGATCTGCGGAGATGTCGGTTTTGGCAAAACAGAAGTTGCAATCCGCGCGGCATTCAAGGCAGCTGCGGAAAACAAGCAGGTAGCTATGCTTTGCCCGACAACGATTCTGGCTGAACAGCATTTCAGAACGTTCCGCAGACGATACGAAGGCTATCCATTCACGGTTCGTGTACTGGATCGATTTGTGCAGCCGGCAGTTCAGGCACAGATTCTGAAAGAAGTGAAGGATGGGACAATTGATATTCTGATCGGTACCCATCGAATTCTTTCCAAAGATGTGCAGTTCAAGGATCTTGGTCTTCTGATTATCGATGAGGAACAGCGTTTTGGTGTGGAACACAAGGAAAAGATCAAGGAAATGAAGAATGGCATTGATGTGCTTGCCCTTTCAGCAACGCCGATTCCCAGAACGCTGCAGATGTCGCTGGTTGGAATAAGATCGCTGTCACAGCTGGAAACACCGCCGATCAATCGATACTCCGTACAGACATATGTTGTGGAAAAGAATGAAGGACTGATTACGGATGCGATCAGCAAGGAACTTGCCAGAGGCGGGCAGGTGTTTTATCTCTATAACAATATTGAGCAGATCTACAGCGTTACCAGACGTCTGCAGAATATGCTGCCGGACGCAGAGGTTGGAGTGGCTCATGGACGCATGGATCGGGAAGACATTGAAGATGTCATGATGAAGTTCACGAACAGAGAACTCAATGTGCTGGTATGCACTACGATCATTGAGAATGGCATTGACATCCCCAATGTGAATACCATCATCATTGATAATGCTCAGGACTTCGGGCTGTCTCAGATCTATCAGATCAAGGGCAGAGTCGGAAGAAGTGATCGTGTAGCCTATGCCTATCTGATGGTGCCGCCAAGAAGACAGCTCAGTGAGACAGCATCCAAGCGTCTTGCTGCAGTCAAGGAATTTGCAAGACTCGGTTCCGGCTACAAGATTGCCATGCGCGATCTGACAATTCGCGGTGCAGGCGATCTGCTCGGTGACAATCAGTCCGGATTCATAGATACCGTCGGCATCGATATGTATATCGAAATGCTGGAAGAGGCAATCGACAGGAAGAAAGGCAAAGTCATCGCAGTTAAGGCAGAGAAGAAACAGGCTGTGGTACAGGGAACCAGCTATATTCCGCATGCATTTGCACCGGACGATTACGATAAGATCGGTCTGTATCAGAAAATTGAAGCAATTGATACCGTCGAGCAGCTGAATGGATTCCGCAATGAGATTATCGATCAGTACGGCAGACTGCCGCAGGAAGTACAGGCAGTGTTCGATAAGAAACATCTGGATATTCTGATCAATGATCCGGATGTGCAGGGCTATCGGGAAAGAAACGGGGACTGTGAGATCACGTTCTCTCCGCTGTTTTCCGGTCAGGCAGATGGCGTCAGACTGTTTGAGGTATTCTCCAGACTGTCTAAGGACATTGCCCTTCGCTATACCAATCAGTGTATTATTGCTTCACTGCCAAAGCAGAAGGAAAGTCTGCCGCTTGTCATCGCCATGATCGAGCAGGCAAAAGGAGCGAAAAGAACATGAGAATCGATAAGTATCTGAAAGTCGCAAGAATTCTGAAACGGCGTACTATATCCAAGGAACTTGCAGAGAATGATCGCATTGAGATCAACGGCAGAGTTGTGAAGCCTTCCCATGATGTAAAGGCGGGAGATGAAGTATCCATTACGTTTGGAAACAGACAGCTGAAGATTCGAGTGCTTTCTGCTGAAGATGTAAAGCGTCGAAAAGACGCGGCTGATCTGTATGAAGTGATATCGGAAGGTTCTATCAGTACCGAAACCCGAGTCACAGCATCCTTGAATGAAGATTCTAAAAATGATAGATTGTAATAGGAATGAGGCAAATAAATGACGGAACAGAGCAGTAAAAAAAGAAATAGAAAAAAAGGAAAGAAGAGGATGACTCCGTTTCTGAAGTTCATCTGTTTTGTAATGATTGCTTTCTCCATTGGCCTGCTGGTGGAAGTGGGACGGGAAGTATATACAACAATTGAACTGAAGAAGCAGCTGACAATCTCTCAGGCTAAATATCAGGAAGTTCAGGATGAAAGTGCCTATCTATCCAGTGAAAAGGACAAGCTTCAGGATCCTGATTATGTTCAGTCTTATGCCAGGGGAAACTACATGCTGTCAAAGGACGGCGAGCAGATCTTCTATCTGCCGGAAAATACCAATAAATAAATGCTCTGCAGAAAGGGAGTGCAACTTAGGGATTTGAGAAAATCAAGTTTTTAAGTACGCCTCCCCAAACGGTGCAAAGAGAATAGCGAC
>SABF01000440.1 GCA_009929095.1 Erysipelotrichia bacterium | reverse complement strand
AGATAGAGAAGGTCCTGGAAAAGACTAAGATGTCATACAAGACAAGGCAGGCACTCAAGAGCTGTGCAATAGACGGTGATGCGTGTATATATGCGTACTGGGATGCTGATTACTCTGAGGGTGAAGACTGGGAAGGTAGGATTGAGACTGAGGTCATAGACAATACGAACATCATATTCGGGAATGAGCGGTCCTCGGATGTGCAGTCGCAGCCGTACATCATTATAGTGCAGCAGCGCTTGACAGATGAAGTGAAAGAGGAAGCAGAAAGCAATGGCCTGAATGCTGAAGAGATAACGGAGGACGATGCGGCAGAGTTCTATGAGATAAACGATGCAGACTATACAGACAGCAAGTATACTACCGTACTCATAAAGATGTGGAAGGAAGATGGCACAGTCAAGGCTGTTAAGGCAACGAAAAATGCCATTGTAAAGGAAGAATGGTCGCTGGATATAAGTTTGTACCCACTCGCATGGATGAGCTGGGAATCGGTCAAAAATTCTTATCATGGAGTATCGCCGATAACCGGCAAGATAGAGAATCAGATATTCATAAATAAAATCTATGCCATGTCGATGGAGTATCAGAAACAGTTTGCATTCCCGAAGGTCCTCTATGATGCAACCAAGATAGCGAAGTATTCAAACAAAGTAGGCGAGGCCATAGCGGTCAACGGCAACCCGCAGGAAGCTATATTCGCAAATCATGTCAATTCATCCATGAATCAGCAGGCGGTGCAGCTCGTAGATTCCACGATACAGAAGACAAAGGACAGCCTCGGAGTATTCGATGCAGCATTAGGTAATGTCAAGCCGGACAATACTTCCGCAATCGTAGCAGTGCAGAGAGCAGCTTCACAGCCTCTGGACTTGCAGAAGCTGGACTATTATCAGATGGTAGAGGACATAGTCAGGATCATGGTCGAGTATATGAGCGTGTACTACGGCACAAGAGAAGTGAAGCAGACAGTAACGATACCTGACGCAATGACAGGCGAGTATGTATCAGGCACAGTGATAGCACCGTTTGACTTTGCGGAGCTTGCAGGGACGCAGCACAAGGTGAAGGTTGAAATCGGTGGCTCTTCATACTGGTCAGAGCTGACACAGGTGCAAACGCTTGACAACCTCATGGACAGACAGATAATACCGAATGCAATCCTATACCTGGAGAGTATTCCGGATGGATACATCAAGAACAAGGCTAAGCTGATAGAAGAGATAAAGAAATTTGAAGCAGAGCAGAAACAACAG
>SABF01000439.1 GCA_009929095.1 Erysipelotrichia bacterium | reverse complement strand
GTGAATGACACCGACAATATTATCTATGGAGTTCTCATAGACGGGAAGCCGGGAATAGGAATTCAATCGAAATACCCGCTCAACCTGTTCCAGATGTGCGCCAAGATCTACTGCCACAACATCAACACGCGGGGTCAGAACATCCTGCACATCTTCATCATTAAATTCAATTGCCGCAGAAATGAGATCCGATTCATGTGCTTCAAGATCTCCATCTTTCTCTGCTTCATCAACCATAGTAATCAATTCATCTGAGATATCAGAGTCTTCCGGCTGAAGCTGTATGGCCTTACTGACAAGAAATCTCCATCCTTTGAACAGCATATTCAGCGGTACAAAGATGATCTCAAAGAATCTGACAAAGCTTGCAGTTTTACACGCAAAACGTTCCGGTGCCTGCTTGGCAATCGATTTTGGCGTCACCTCACCGAATATCAGCACGATCACCGTTATAACTGCAGTAGAAACTGTCGCACCGGCATCTCCATAGATATGAGTAAAGAGAACCGTGCCCAATGTTGCCATTGTGATATTAACTATATTATTTCCAATCAGAACTGTTGTCAGAAACTGATCAAAATTTTCAATAATCTTCAGTGCATCTGATGCACCTTTCTCCCTGTTGTTTGCCATGTTCTTTAGTCTGATCTTTGAGGCACTGCTGTAAGCTGTCTCAATTGCAGAAAACAAGGCAGAGAATAATATGAGGATTATGACAGCCGTCAGTATTCCTGTGTCTTGGCTGTTCATCTGTATTCCTCACTTATCTGAATTTCAAGGTGTACGTCGGAACTGTCTGAACTTAAGTGGTCTTCCAAAATAGATCATCCTTTCTGTATAAACAATCATTATTCTACCATTGAGATAATAATGCACGCAAATCTGTAAAAAAAATCCAGTTCAATTAAGAACCGGATCTTTCTCCTATATCGCTTTTTTCAATTACTCTGCAGGAATAACGGAACCGTCAGCCCAGTTGGTTGTAATGAAATTTTTGATTTCATCAGACTGCAGTACTTCCACGAGTGACTTGATCTTGTAATCGTTCTCATGGCCTTCCTGGCAGACAACAATGTTCACATAGGGGTTGTCCTGATCAGCAGATTCCAGAAGAACTGCATCTTTGGAAGGCTGCAGACCAGCTTGAATTGCGTAGTTTCCATTGATTGCGACAAGATCTCCCTCCCCATTTTCATATGCAGTAGCCAGCAGCTCCGGCTTTACTTCCTGAAACTGAAGATTTTTAGGATTCTCAGC
>SABF01000082.1 GCA_009929095.1 Erysipelotrichia bacterium | reverse complement strand
TCTTATTCTATAGTTTCTAATATTAGGCTAATTACCTGGGAAATCTTTGATTCTAAGTGAAATAAAACTGATATGATACAGTGAAAATCTATAAAGAAACAATTTAAAGTTTGAATATGAGAGAGTTTCTGAGTTGCCATTTGATTCAAAACGTAAAATGATGTCTACACTTCATAAATATCAAAACGGTTATATTCAGTTTACCAAAGGCGCACCTGATGAAATTATAGAACATTGCGACTTTGCTATAATAGATGGTAAAAAAGTTAACTTGACTGAAAAGATCAAAGAAAAACTGATTGCTGAAAACAAACGAATGGCTAATCAAGCATTACGGGTACTTGGAGCAGCATACAGCGAGCATGACATGATCAAAGAACCATTAGTGGAAGAAAAGCTTACTTTCATTGGTCTTTGTGGCATGATTGATCCAATCCGTCCGGAAGTAAAAGCGGCAATTGAAGAGTGCCGCAGTGCCGGCATTACTCCGGTCATGATTACCGGTGATCATCTGGATACGGCCGTGGCAATTGCCAGAGACCTTGGCATCGTCAAGGATCGCAGTGAGGCACTGACCGGTGCGCAGCTGGATGAAATGAGCGATGAACAGCTGGATAACAGCATTACCCAGTATCATGTCTATGCAAGAGTTCAGCCGGAGCATAAGGTCAGAATCGTCAAGGCATGGAAGGCAAGAGGTGCCATTACTGCCATGACTGGTGATGGTGTCAATGATGCACCATCGATCAAGACTGCAGATATCGGCATTGGTATGGGCATCACCGGAACCGATGTAACGAAGAATGTTGCAGATATGATTCTTGCGGATGACAACTTTGCCACCATTGTCGCTGCTGTTGAAGAAGGAAGAAGAATTTATGACAACATTCGCAAGTCCATTCAGTTTCTGCTTGGCTCCAATCTGGCAGAAGTAGTAGGCGTATTTATAGCTACCCTGATGGGCTTCACATTGCTGAAGCCAGTTCATCTGCTGTTTATCAATCTGATTACGGACTGCTTCCCGGCTCTTGCCCTTGGCATGGAAAAGGAAGAAAAGGGAATTATGAACCGAAAGCCGCGAGATTCCAAAGATGGTATCTTTGCGGGCGGCATGGGTGGAGATATTGCTTATCAGGGAATTACGATAGCATTGATTACACTGTTCTCCTATATTCTTGGTCATTGCATGGAGGTTGGATACTTCGAAATGCCTCAGGGCATCTCTGCTGATGGAATGACCATGGCATTCCTGACTCTGAATATGTGTGAGATATTCCATAGTTTCAACATGCGCAGTCAGCGCGGTTCTGTCCTGAAAATCGGCAGCAATAATAAAGTGCTGTATCTCTCCATGGTCGGCGCTCTTGCAATTCTGATTCTGGTAACGGAGATTCCGATGATTGCAGGACTGTTTGGCTTTACTCCGGTATCATGGCAGGAATTTGGCATTGCAGTACTCCTCGGCTGGCTCATTATTCCGATTGTGGAAACAGTCAAGATGTTTCAGAGAAAAGCATCCAGAGCATAATCCAGCTGAACTATTCGGCTTGGAAACAGAACGCAGATCAGATACCTACGTATCAGCATCTGCGTTTTTATATGCCTGCTGCGGTTCTCTCTGGTGCGCCTATCATGGGCGATAGCCAGGTGGTGAAAGTCCACTGTATACTTGGCAGCAGGAAACGTTAGCCGAAAGCAGGAGTGTCCGTCGCAAGGCGGAATCTGAAGGACGGCAGAAAGACTTCTTGAATCAAGTGTTCGATTTCCGGAAGGGAAACTGAAACTTCAGGTTTCTCGGCTGCTCCATGGGGAAATCAAAAGACGGCTGCAGGATTTAAGTGCATTCAAAATCCAAGAAGAAACCCAAGACGAAGCTGAGAAATCTGCTGAAACTTGGAATTGAAAGAAAGCACGCAGATCAGGCGGTCAATTCCCGAAAGGGATGCCGGCTCACGGTACTTACTGTAGCCGCAACGCATGCGACACAAATAAAAGACTCGAAATGCGCGGTTATACAAGTATAGCCAAGGCATACGAGTCTAAATACTCCAAACCGATTCGGCTGCAACTAACATTTTAGGTATTGGAAGCGCCGTGTACGGAACCATACACACAGTGCTGTGAGAGGACGGCGGCTAATCACCGCCTCCTCCTTGATTGAACGTCTGAATCATTCATTGCTGAATATGAAGACTAAAGCAGCGTTCTGTATGCCTGGCAAATCTTCTGTGTGATCTGACACGGTTATTCTGATGACACTAGAGCTCGTTGATGGTGTCAGTAATTTCCATATTTCGAATTCGTTTTGCCGGAGTGTAAACCGCGGCAGCGGATGCAGCAAATACAAAAAGAAGAATAATAGCAAGCGGAACAATAGGAAAAGTCCATACGGCATAGGGGAAATGTGTGGCAATCAGATTATCGAAGAGCATTCTTCTGAGCACCAGACCGGCTATGCAGCCTACGGTACATCCGGTTAGGGCATAGGTTGCAGCTTCGGCGGCAATCATCTTTGTAATCTGATGGGGACCCATCCCGACAGCGCGCATTGCCCCGTACTGCTTGACTCTTGCGGCCACGCTCATGGAAATGCTGTTCATGATATTCAGCACCGTCACTGCTGTGATAATTGCTAGAAAACCATATACAAACAGCAAAAACGCCATGTAGGTGCTGGTGGTACGCTGATCCCGCTGGTCACGCAATGTGTATTCATTACCTACCGTGTTTCGGATTGCCTCGATATCCTCATCGGTTGCTTTGCGGTCTGTTTGTATCATGATCAGTGAATAATCAGAAATACCAGTTAACCGCCCGAAGGTTTCACCTGAGGTAATCAGCGTGATGGTTTTGTGGGTGCTGCCATCTTCACTGAAGGGGTTATATTTCAAAAGTCCTGCAATTTCTACTGTGCTGTCACCAATTTGAACTAGATCCCCGATGGCGACTGGAGTTTCAGAATCCCAAACTGCAAGCACAGATCGGCTATCTCCGTAGACATTGGCCAGCGAACTGCCATGTTTCAGCAGTTTATCCTTGGCAAGGCAGTCTAAGTCAAAATCATCATAGGAGATAATATCGATTGTACTGTCTATGGAATTTACCTGTGCAGCGACTGCAAGACTGCTTTTACGGCCGAAAACACGTTTAACTCCGGTCATTCCGCTGATCTCATCCAGCAGAGCCGAATTGATGGAATTGGTTCCATCGCTGCTTGCAATGTTGATATCTGCAGTGCTGGAATACTGCGGCATCATATACCCGATAAGGTCGATCATTTCAGTGAAGCATAAAAACAATACGATGCTGAGCGCAAAAGAACTGGTCATGAGCAGCAGATTCTTCTTACTGGATACGGCATGATGAATTCCCATGGCTGTTTCAATTCTTGGAAATTCAGTATTTGGCACATGGCTGGTGCGCTTTGCGATATCATAATTACCCGATACTGCCATGACCGGAGATACCTTGGAAGCCCGTTTTGCCGGAGATTGTGCGGCAATCAGGACTGTGACAATGCCAAGCAGAACACCGCTGGCAATTCCAATGAAGCTCAAACCGAACAGCGGCATATCCGCGAATTCTTCCCCTACAAGAAAGCGCAGTGCTGCACATAATCCCCACGAAGCCGCAATGCCAAGCAGAACACCGGCCGGGACCGCTGTTTTGCACCAGTTGAGCGCTTCCAACCGGACAAATCGGATTATTTGCTGGCGGCTCATGCCAATGCATCTCATCATTCCAAAAAACTTGGTTCGCTGAGCAACGGTATTGTTCATACTGCTGGAGATCATCAGAACACCTGCTAGCAAAATCAGCAGAAACAGTACTGCTGCAGATCCAAATAAGGTCTGTGCCATTGTACTGCTGAAAAGACTCTGCAGTCCCTGACTGCCATGTTTTCCAATCAGCCTGCCTGCTTCCATGCGTACACCCATCTCTGCAATGCTGAACACAGCAGTAACCAGGAATACGGCAAACACAATGCACAGCAGCGTCATTCGATTCTGCCGTCTATGAACCTTTGCAGAAATCGGAATCAGACTCAGATAGCTTTTCATTCTCTGCACCATCCTAAATCAGTCAGCGTTCCGTCGGATACCTTCAGCACACGGTCTGCAGTTTGGGCAATACTGGGGCTGTGGGTAATCATTACGATGGTCTGCTCATATTTTCTTGCGGCTTCTTTGAGAAGGGCTATCACCTCGCTGCTGTTCTGCGAGTCAAGATTGCCCGTCGGTTCATCTGCCAGAATCAGAGAGGGCCGTGTCAGCAATGCTCGGCCAATTGCAACTCTCTGCTGCTGTCCGCCAGATAATTGGCTTGGCAGATGGTTTCGTCGCTCATTCAGTCCCAGTACAGCAAGCAGTTCTCTAAGATACTTTCTGTCTGGTTTCTGATAATCCAGCAGAACCGGGAAAATAATATTCTGCTCCACGGTCAGTTCAGGAATCAGGTTGAACGCCTGAAAGATAAAGCCAATGTTCCTTCGACGAAAAATCGTCAGCTGGCTTTCTTTCATTTTGAAAATGTCATTTCCGTCGACAAAGACTTTCCCGGAGGTTGGCGTATCAAGAGCTCCAAGCATATTCAGCAATGTGCTCTTGCCAGATCCGGATTCTCCTACTACAGCCACAAATTCTCCCTTGGCAACCGTAAAGCTGACATCTTTCAGCGCGTGAACAGCAGCTTCACCGCAACCGTAGGTTTTACAGATGGATTTCACTTCTAATAAGTTCATTGTTGTACCTCTCTTTCAGTGCTATGGGCACATTGAAAGAGTATCAAGTGTGTCCTACAGTCAGATGAATTGCAAACTACAATTTTGTAGGAAACAAAAACTCTATGATAAATAATGTTCCCACTCCTAATTCACTCTCCACTCTGATTGTACCGTGATGTGCTTCTATAATGGATTTGGCAAGAGGCAGACCCAGTCCAACACCCTGTGTATCCTTGGAATACCTGCTGCGATAAAAGCGTTTGAAAACGTGATATAAATCCTCCGGATGAATGCCGCAGCCATTATCCTCAACTCCAATCTGGAGAATTGCAGGAGACTGCTTCCATGTAATGTGAATCCAATCTCCCTTTTCTGTGTGGTCAAGGGAATTTTTTACAAGATTGTCCAATGCTTCAATCAGCCAGTCACGGTCACAAAGCAGGGTGACTGCCGGATCGCCATTCAAGCTGATTTCCTTTTCTTCCTGCTTTGAGCGGAATGCAAAATGCTGCTTGACCAGTTCCATCAGCTCCGATACATTTTCAGTCTGTTTCTCAAAAATGATTGTTCCGGCATCCATTTTTGTGATCTTCAGCAGGTTTTGAACTAAAACTTCAATTCTGTCCAGTTCCTGTTCGGATAGCTTGGTGAATTCCTCGATCGATTGAGGATCATCTAGTTCGCTTTGCAGGATTCCATTGTAAATATTGAGGGCGGCAAGCGGTGTTTTCAGCTGATGCGAAATATCTACAATCGTATCCTTTAAAAATTGTTTTGATCTCAGCTCCTGCTGAGCCTGGGCATCCAGGATAGAAACCAGAGAGTTTACCTCATGAAGCAGTCGAAATACCTCTCCCTCTTCATTGCACTGAATGCGGGCATTTCCATCTCCGGAAATATATGCTGCTAGCTCGGCTGCGGCGTTTTCCAAGATCTGATCCTGCTTTCTGAAATACTGCCAGCAGAAAACAACTATTGCAAACGCCATGAATAACGCACAGATAAATACAATTAAACCAATGTGGCTGCAGCTCATCCATATTAAAACCAATACGGCTGCCGCAAATATGGCAATGCATACTGATATCTGGATAAACAGCAGCTTAATGCTTTGATTTGCAAGTATTTTCACAACGCACCTTAACCTTTGGAATTCCACATATAGCCCAGGCCCCGAATATTGATAATTCTGGCTGGATTGCCGGGATCGTCTTCAATTCTGGTCCGCAGTCTTCGTATATACACAGTCAGGGTATTGCTGTCTACGTAATTTTCATTGCAATCCCACAGTCTGCTCAGAATCTGCTCGGATGATAGGACCCTGTCTGGATTCCTGATGAATAGGCACAGCAGTTTATACTCTCCGGCAGTCAGCTCTATCTTTTGACCGCTTTTTGTTATTTCATTCTTCAGCAGATCAACCTTGATCGTGCCTGACACCAGTTGCGTATTGGCAGGGCTGGATTGCTCGCTTCTTCGCAGCAGTGCATTAATTCTGGATAGAAACACTGCCAGTTTAAAAGGCTTTGTGATGTAATCATCGGCGCCGATGTCAAGGCCCATGATAATATCAGTTTCCTCATCGGCAGCCGTAAGAAACATGATGGGGACCTGGGATGTCTGACGCATCTGTTTGCAAAGATCAAAGCCGACGCCGTCTGGAAGTGAGACATCCAGTATCACCAAATCAAAACTGCCATCTGCCCATTTTGTTTCTGCATCGCTGATAGTTCGAGAGATCTGCAAGTCATACCCTTGTTTTTGGATTGCAAAAGACAAACCGTTTATCAGACTCAAATCATCTTCAACCAAAAATATCCTCTTCATTTCATTTGCCCATCCCTAATTTGCTGATACAGTGCCTTCAATTTACAGGTCTTTCTGCATAATTGCCAGTTATATAGCCTGTGCTGATCATTCAATTGTCAGAACATTATC
>SABF01000438.1 GCA_009929095.1 Erysipelotrichia bacterium | reverse complement strand
ACCCCAAACTGTAGCGCAATCCCAGCCCCATTCCGATCTCTTTCTGCGTTCCCAGCTTGGATTTCAATCCTTCTGTGAGCAGAGTCTCCACTTCTTCTTTGCTCATCCCCATCCCGGAATCGCGGATACTGAGAACGAGATGCTCCGAAGTATGCTCTCCGGAAATCGTGATTATACCACCTTCTGGAGTAAACTTGACAGCATTGCTGACGATATTGCGCAGCACAATCTTGAGAGTGTTAGGTTCGGTATGGGTCTCACAATCACGATGTGGACAGCTTAGATTCAGATGTATGTTTTTTTGCTTTATGTGGCTTTGGTACAGCTTCAGCACGGGCTCAAGGATGGACATCACATTTACATTTTGCATCAAACGATCCACTTCCTTGCTGAAGCTGCGGGATTCGATCCAGATCATAATCTCGGTCAAAAGATCTGTAACGCCATCAAGGCTATCGATGATATGCCCGATCAATTCTTGTGATGCTTCTGCCGAAAAGCTGCCTTCCTGGATCATTCTGAGCGCAGCGGCGCTGTTTGCAGCAGGCCCGCGAACATCGTGTGAAATCACAGAGATCAGCCGGTTCAACATCTCCATGGATGCATGCAACTCCTGATTGCTTTCCTCCAGCTGATCAGATTGCTGTTGAATGAGCTGATTGGAAGATTCCAGCTCCTCATTCTTCTTCAAATAGTTGTCGTTTTGAAGCTCGATCTTCCGCCGCAGATACTCAGCTTCCTGTTTCGAGATCATCTTTTCCGAGACTTCGTTGTATTGCTGTTCCTGCAGATCGGAGATCAAACGCAAGTGTTCATTTGCCTTTTGATAATCGCCCACGCCTTGATAGTATTCCGAGTATAGTTTGTGTACGTTTATCTGGTGACGCAAGACGCTAAGCTCCATGGCCAGCGGCCTCGCTTCCTCCAGATAGGGCAGGCTTTCGCTAAATTGGGATTGCTGCAGATGCATGGTGGCCAGATTGATAAGATTGCTGATGTGCCCCACGCGATCGGATTTAGAATCTCGGAGACTGAGAGCTTCCAGCAGGTACTTCTCGGCTTCATCGTAGCGTTCCAGTCTGCTGCATGTGGAGCCCAATAAACTTAGAGCATCGGCTATCTGTTCATTCCCGTAATAATCTTTGCAGATTTCATAGTTTCAGATAATATGTTGCCTCTTGGTGGTTTTGGTATGGCTTTATTTGTATATTTCGTCGTTTCAAAGAAAGTACGACATGCTGAAGTCAGGACTTTTTATTATATTT
>SABF01000437.1 GCA_009929095.1 Erysipelotrichia bacterium | reverse complement strand
AGTCCAAATTGTCGCGAAATGATGACAGCTTGCGGCCCATCTCCTGCAAACTGCAGCTGATGTTGTCCAGTTCCGCCAGCAATTCCGTAAACAGACTGTCCCGACTCAATTCATCGGCAATGTTGATGGCGGAAGCAATCAGGTCATAGGCACTGACTCCTTGTTCCGAGGCGTACAGACAGGAAAGCATCTGATGGCTGCCCTGCAGATACTGACCGGCATTGCGAATTCGCTCCCGCAAAGCCTTGAGTTCCTCTTCCTCGCCGATCACCAGATGGCTGTCTTCGATTTCCTTGATTTGATACTGTAAAAAATCAACTGTCGACTGATGCCGCTGGCAATTTGCAGAATCAAATAGATGCGCTTAAATCTGAAAAAAAGATCTATACGAGTAAACCTGCTAATCCTACAGCCGGAGATCTTTACATATCTGCTGAGGATAATTTTACTCCGGATAAAATATATAACGGAACATCATGGATCAAGCGTTATTCTCCGCTGTATAAGATGTTTTCGGCATATCGTAGCTCAGACACGGTTAAATCTGGTCAGCAGTACGATGTTGTGTTAAATAGTTCGGATATTTCAAATGATTGTTTTCAGCTGTCATCCGGAGAAGTGGCAGTTCTAAAGTCTGGTACATATCTAGTCTCAGGCGCGATAAATATTTCAGATGGAGCTTCATGCGCACCGGCTGCATGGCGGATCCAAATAAAAGACTCAAATTCAGAATTTAATTTGAATTCGATGCATCCATATCTGAAGATATCCAGTAATGATTACTGTTATATGAACGTTTGCGGTGTTGTACATATAACTGCTGGAGCAACAGTCAAGCTTTCTGCAATATGTGCTGGGGGTACAGGATTATTCAGAGTCGCTGGTGGAGAATCTAAAACTTGGCTGCATATGCAGTTATTGGAGACAGACTAATGAAGCTAAGAAAAGATAAGAATATGGATCCTGTCCAGTTTGCTCAGGAACTTGATTCAGAAGGAATTTTTTTCGAGGACTTCGAGCTTGACGGTGAAGGTTTTTGGAATATAACAGTAAACGCAAGCGATAAGGCTGCTGTACAGCAGTTGCTGCTTATTCACCATAATTCTCTTGAACCAGAGGCATCAGAGGATATTGCGAAATCAGACAAGATATCTTGTCTTGAATCAGCACTAGCTGAGCTGAAGTCGTCAGTGGTATTTGGAGACGAATCATGATTCAAAAAACTCTCTATATTAATAACTACAGTTTGCCTGCTACCATGCAAGTTGATTTAGGAC
>SABF01000081.1 GCA_009929095.1 Erysipelotrichia bacterium | reverse complement strand
ATCTATACCTGGCGCGGTGCAGACGTGAATATCATTATGAACTTTGAAAAGGACTTCAAGCCGACCAGGACGATTACACTGAATGAAAATTATCGCTCGACATCAGCGATTCTGAACGGTGCCAATTCTGTTATCAAGAACAATAATCATCGAATCGAGAAGGAACTGTTCACCCATCGGAAATCTGATGATAAAATCACGCATTACGCCAGCGCCGGTGATGCCTATGAGGCTGCTTGGATTGCCGCAAAGATTGCTGAACTTCATAAAGCCGGCAAGCCTTATCACGATATGGCGATTCTCTACCGATCCAACTATCTGTCCCGTTCACTTGAGAAAGGCCTTCTGGATGAACGTATTCCGTATGTTATTTATGGCGGCGTGAGATTCTATGAACGTCAGGAAGTCAAGGATGCACTGTCCTATCTGCGCATGGCGGCTTCTGCGGACGATCTGGCATTTCAGCGTATCATTAACCGGCCAAGACGCGGAGTCGGCAATAAGACCATGGATCTGATTGCTGAAAAAGCGGCGGCAGACCAGAAGACAATGTATGAAACAGTTCGTGATGAAGAACTGTTCACCGGCAAAATGAAAGACACAATTGACAGTTTTGTGCTGATGGTAGAACGCTGGAAACGCAAGGTACAGGATCCAAACATTCAGCTGTTTGATCTGTTTAAGACAATCATTGAAGAATCCGGCCTGAAGAAGATGCTGGAAGATGACAAGGAAATAGATCGTATTGAAAACCTGAAGGAACTGATTGACGATGCTCGAGGATTCAGCGAGGATTACCCGGAAAGCACACTGGATGAATATCTGCAGCTGGTGACGCTGTATGGGGATCGTGATGAAACGATGAGCAGTGATTTTGTACAGCTGATGACGGTTCACGCAGCCAAGGGGCTGGAATTTGATATGGTGTTTGTATCAGATATGAATGACGGGATTTTCCCGAATGATCGAGCGATGAATGATGGCAAAAAAGGCGTGGAAGAAGAACGGCGTCTTGCCTATGTAGCCTTTACCAGAGCCCGCAACAAGCTATATCTGTGTGAGGCTGGCGGATACAGTTTCATTTTGCAGCGGACAAGAACGAGATCCCGCTTTATCGATGAAATAGAGGAACAGTATATTGAACATTCCGGAGCTGTATTTGAAGACAGCGGGCCAAGAACCCGCGGTATCTTCCATGATTATGATGAAAATCGGAAGGATATTGAATCTCAGGGATCTGTTTCCCTGCTGGATCGTCTGAAGAAAGATGCACCGAAGGCGGCAGAACTGAAAAAGGGAGAGCAGGTTGTTCACTCAAAGTTCGGCGAAGGCATCGTCATCAGCTGCGAAAAAGGCATCGCTGTGATTGCTTTCCCATACCCGTTCGGCGTTAAGAAAATAGCGGCCGGGCATCCGACTCTGAAAAAGAAAATGAATTAAGCTTACTGGAGGAATAAAGATGGATGAACATGCACGTATTCTGGAACTGAGAAAGATACTGAATCAGTGCGGATACGAATACTATGTCAAAGATCAGCCGACGATGGATGACGCAGAATACGACAGACTGATGCGTGAACTGATTGATCTTGAAAACAGACATCCCGAGGAAAGCGATGCGCTCTCACCGACTCAGCGAGTCGGCGGTCAGGTGCTGGAGGGATTTGTTAAGGTTACTCATGATCGGCCGATGCTTTCGATGGGTGACGTATTCAGTTATGATGAACTGCGGCAGTGGTGTGCCGGAGTGGAAAAGGAAACCGGCAGAACGGCCTATTCCGTAGAACATAAAATTGATGGACTGGCGATGTCCATCAGGTATCACGGAGGCAGATTCTTTCAGGCGGTAACCAGAGGTGACGGTACAGTTGGTGAGGATGTAACGGAAAACGTAAAAACGATTCGTTCCATTCCGATGGAAATTGATTATGACGGAGATTTGGAAGTACGCGGTGAAGTATATATGCCCAAGGATTCATTTGAAAAACTGAATGCCCGGCAGCAGGCAGAAGGCAGGCCGCAGTTTGCCAATCCCCGCAATGCGGCAGCAGGAACAATCCGTCAGCTGGATACTCGAGTTGCCAGTCAGCGCAGTCTGAATGCGATCTGGTACTATGTTCCGGATGCCGCAAAGATCGGTTTTCATTCGCATTCTGAATCGCTTGCCTGGATTACTCAGCTTGGATTTCGAACCAATCCGACCAATCAGATTTTCACGGATGTGGAAGATATCGTGAAGTACATCGAACATGTCGCTGAAGAGCGTGATACGCTGGCGTTTCCGATTGATGGCATGGTGATGAAAGTGGATGCGCTCAATCTGGAAGAGGAACTTGGCTATACCGTCAAGACTCCGAAATGGGAGATTGCCTATAAATTTCCGGCGGAAGAATCAGTTACCAAACTTGAAGATATCGTTCTGACCGTCGGACGCACCGGCAAGATCACCCCGAATGCCAAACTGGCGCCGGTTCATCTGGCCGGGACAACTGTGTCTGCAGCGACTCTGCATAATGAAGACATGATCAGGGAAAAGGATGTCAGAGTCGGCGACGATGTCATTGTGCATAAAGCCGGTGACATTATTCCGGAAGTGATCGGACCGGTGAAGGATCATCGAGACGGTTCTCAAATCCCCTATGTGTTTCCTGATCAATGCCCGGTATGCGGCAGTCCTCTTCATCGGTTTGAAGATGAAGCGGCTCATTACTGCATGAATGCTGATTGCCCGGCAAGAGTAGTTACGTCAATTGCACACTTTGCTTCAAGAGACGCAATGAATATAGAAGGTCTTGGAGAAAAGAAAGTTGAATCTTTCCATGAGCAGGGCTGGCTGAATACCGTAGAAGATATTTATCAGCTGTCATTGCATCGGGAAGAAATCATGGCACTTGATAAATTTGGAAAGAAATCCTATGAGAATCTGATGGATTCCATTGAAAAGTCTAAGGTCAATTCTCTGGAAAAACTGATCTTTGGGCTCGGAATCCGCCAGGTAGGACAGAAGGCTGCAGAAATGCTGGCACAGCATTTTGAGACAATGAATAATCTCATGAATGCGACCTATGAGGATCTCTGCCAGATTCCTGATGTTGGAGATATTATTGCGGAAGCTGTCGTGACGTTCTTCCATGATGAAAAGAACATAGAACTGATCCGTGCCTTAGAAGAAGACGGAGTGAATATGTCACTTCAGAAAAAGGAAACCAGGATCAGTATGTTTACCGGCAGAACCTGTGTGCTGACCGGAACGCTGTCACACTATTCCAGAAGAGATGCAGAAGCGCTGCTGACAGAGCTTGGAGCGAAGGTGTCCGGCAGTGTATCGAAGAAGACGGACTTTGTTATCTACGGCGAAGAAGCCGGTTCAAAACTGGATAAGGCGAGAGATTTGGGCGTCAATACGATGACGGAAGAAGAATTCATGAAAGCTGTGAAAGAGGCTCAGAGTTGACCGGGGCTTCACAATAAACCTACAATTAAGACGAAAAAACAGGAGAGCAGTTATGGAAGAAAAGAAAGATGCGGCATACTTTAAGTCGCTGGCACATCAGCTGATGTTTGATCTTTCTGACGACGAAGCAGACGATATCGTCAGAGAGTTTGAAACGCTGAACAGACAGATGAAGCTGATGGATGCAGTCAGCACCGATGGGGTAGAGGAAATGGTTTATCCGTTTGAGGATGAGACCTCCTTTATTCGTGATGACGAAGTGACTAATGTCATCAGTCAGGACGAAGCACTGGCCAATGTTGAAAAGAAAGTGGAAGGACATTTTGTCCTGCCAAAGGTGGTGAAATGAGCATGATCGAGGAAATGGTCAGGGAACGCAATGCAGCAGAGCGCTGCATCAAAGCATATGAGCAGGCTCAGGAGCAGCAGGAAAAACTGCATGATGTCATCACATTTATTGATCCCTCAGAACAGCTTGCAGAACTTCCGGAAGAAGGACTGATGCGCGGAGTTCCCATTGCCCTTAAGGACAATGTGAATACGAAAGGCATTCTGACTACAGCCGGATCAAGAATTCTTTCAAACTATGTACCGGTATACAATGCGACGATCGCTGACAAGCTGAAAGCGGCCGGTGCGGTATGCATCGCCAAGACCAGCATGGATGAACTCGCCATGGGCGGAACCAACCGGACCTGCTTTATGGGACCGGCATACAATCCCTGGGATATCAGAAGAATGACCGGCGGATCATCCGGCGGCAGTGCGGCGATTGTAGCGTCAGGCGCTGTTCCGATGGCAATTGGTTCAGATACCGGTGATTCAGTTCGCAAACCGGCATCGTACTGCGGTGTGGTTGGTGTTAAGCCGACGTATGGCAGAATTTCGCGTTATGGAATTGTGCCTTATGCGTCCAGTCTGGATCATGTCGGCTACTTCACAAGATCCATTGAAGATGCCTGCATCAGTCTGAAAGTGCTGGCTGGCAGAGATGACTGCGATATGACCAGTTCATATCGCGAAGTACCGGATTACCTGTCTGAATTGAACTCCGATATAAAGGGAAAGAAGATTGCCATCATCGGAAATGTCATTGATAATCTTGGCAATCCAGATACCCTGAAAATGTTTAATGAACTGATGGAAAAACTGAGAGAACGCGGTGCTCAGATTGACGTTTACAATTTCGATGATGATCTGCTTAAGGCAATTCTTCCGGCATACTATCTGATTGCAAACTGTGAAGCCACTTCCAATGATTCCAATCTGGATGGCATTCGCTTTGGCGTCAGAGAAGATGGTGCAGACATGCAGGAAATCATGACTGCTTCAAGAACCAAAGGCTTTGGGCCGCTGATCCGGAGACGGTTTGTCATTGGCTCCTATGGTCTGTTCCAGGAGAACCAGGAGCGTTTGTTCCGTAAGGCACAGAAAATCAGAAGACTGGTTGTAAATGCCATGAATGAGTGCTTTAGGGAATATGACTGCCTGATTGCACCGGCCAGTCCGAATATTGCGCCGCTGATTGATGCCAAATCGGATCAGGATCAGCTGTCAGAAGATTATCTGGTAGCAGAGAATTTCATGATTATGGGCAACTTCAGCGGCTGTCCTTCGATGACTGTTCCCATGGGATTTATAGAAGGCTGTCCGCTGGGAGTGAATCTGACCTGCCGGACATGGGAAGAAAGCACTATGTTTGGCATTGGCAAAGCCATTGAAGAGATCACCGGCTATGAAGATCTTCATACGGAGGTGAAATGATGGAATACGATGTGACAATTGGCATTGAGATCCATGTCGAGCTGAAGACGAAAACAAAGATGTTCTCTGGCGCACCAGCCCAGTTTGGACGTCAGGCAAACAGCTGCACAAATGAAATTGATCTGGGTCATCCCGGCACAATGCCATGTCTTAACAAAGAAGCAGTCCGTGAGGCAATTGAAGCATGCACTGCGCTGCATCTGACGATTGATCCGCTGGTCAAGTTTGATCGTAAGAATTATTACTATTCAGATCTTGCCAAGGGATTCCAGATTACCCAGCAGTTCCATCCGCTGGGCAGAGATGGCTATGTGATGATTGATGTTCCAAACGGCAGAAAGAAAATCCGCATTAATCGCATTCATATGGAAGAAGATACAGCCAAACAGTTCCACCTGACCAAACTGTCACTTCTTGACTTTAATCGCTCAGGCGTGCCGCTGATCGAAATTGTATCCGAACCGGATATGACAAGCGGTGCAGAGGCAGAGGCATACGTGACTGAGCTTCGTCAGACCCTGTATTACCTTGGCGTTTCTGACTGCAAAATGGAAGAAGGATCCATGCGCTGCGATACCAACGTATCAATCGCTCCGAAGGGGTCAAAGATACTTGGCACTAAGAATGAAATCAAAAACCTGAATTCCATTGCCAATATCGGGAAAGCGGTTGACTATGAAGTTGGACGTCAGAAGAAGCTTCTTGAATCCGGTGAAAAAGTACTGCAGGAGACCAGAAGATTTGATGAGGCTACTGGAGAAACTGTACTGATGAGACGCAAGGAAGGGAACGTGGATTACAAATTTTTCCCGGAACCGAACATTGTGCCGATTCGACTGGATTCCGCCTGGATCAGATCCATTCAGGATTCTATGCCGGAGCTGCCAGAAGCCCGTAAGGCAAGATACGAGAAAGAATATGGATTGAGTGATCACGATATCAATATTCTGATTGCCAACAAGGAAATGTCAGAATTCTTTGAACAGGTCATGAAAACCACGAAGAATGCCAAGACTGCCTGCAACTGGCTGCTTTCTGAAGTCAGTGCATGGCTGAACCGCAATGATCGGACAATTGATCACTGTGATCTCAAGCCGGAAAGTCTGTCTAAGCTGATCTCCATGATTGACGATGGAAGAATATCCGGCAAACAGGCCAAAGAATTGGTGGATGATCTGATGAATGGCAAGAATCCGGAAAAGGCTGCAGAGGAAAAAGGTCTGAAGCAGGTATCTGATACCGGTGCACTTGATGCCATGATCAAAGAAGTGCTCGACGCTAACCCGCAGGCAATTCAGGATTTTGCGGCCGGCAAGGATAAGGCAGTCGGATTCCTGGTCGGTCAGGTTATGAAGAAATCCCGCGGCCAGGCTAATCCGGCTATGGCATCCTCTCTTGTGCAGCAGGAATTAAAAAAGCGAATTGCCGAATAGTGGAAAAAACGTTCATAACACGATACAATAGTTAGGCGTTTGGAAAACGAGAAAACATGACACAGCAAAGAAGAACAGCAAGAAAACCAAAGAAGAGCCACAAC
>SABF01000080.1 GCA_009929095.1 Erysipelotrichia bacterium | reverse complement strand
GTCATATTGCGAATGGTGCGGATTGAGGAATCCTGCTGCATCGCTGCAAGCGCAGTGCTGTCCGCATGATAGTAATCACTCGCCCAGAGAAAGAAACCGCATATTGCAGCAATCAGGACAGACAGTAAAGAAAGAAGTGCAATGCGCAGAGTTCTGGATCTGCCGGAATGATAAGCGTCAGAAGGTTTCAATGGTTTTTTCATGGGCTGGTTTCCTTGAATGCAACTATGTTACAGACAGATTATAGATTATTTATGATTGGGACTCAGCGAGATTGTTTCTGCTATTTGAGATCGCCTTTCAGGGACTGTTAGGACCTGCTTGGAAATATCAGATTCCTGGATATATGCCATAGCGTGAAAATATAAAAAAGCCTGACTTCCAATGACTGAAAATCAGGCTGTTCTGGTGCACCAGACAAGACTTGAACTTGCACGGATCGCTCCATACGCCCCTCAAGCGTACGTGTCTGCCATTCCACCACTGGTGCATGCACGAAATATTATACCTGTGACCAGCTGGTTCGTCAAAGTATTTTGAAGGAAAATTGGCTGAAAAGTGTATTTGATGAAAATGATTGAAACATTATGTTCAGCTTTGTGCAGCGATTCTGAATGATTTCAATGCAATCCGCTTCATTGAGCATGGATCACAGCCTGAAGCTGACACTTAATTACTGTCGGTTCTATCGAAGATGCAGTGCACTCCTTTATGATCAAGCATGCCGTTAAGACATAGCTGATTGCATCTGATGCAGCGATGGATTGTCTGGCACTGTCCCTGACGAGCTTTATTTGGCCATTCTGCATCTGCGATCAGCTGTCTGCTCATTGCCGCAAAGTCAATACGTCCTGATTCAATCTGATTTTCTATGAATTCGGGATCAGTCAGACCGCCAACGCCGCACACCGGAAGCTTCGTGTATCTGCGCACTTCATCGCAATATGGAAGAAAGCAGCCTTCCATCGGGAAATAAGGATGATTCTTTGGCGGAATGGGATCTGAAAGACTGCTGTGATCAGCCAGCGTTACATGAAAACTGGTGACTCCAGCTTTCTCCAGCATCGGGACAAATACGGAAAGTTCCTCCAGAAGAACACCGGCATTTCCATAATGCGGATTCTCCTGCCGAACAGCAAGTTTATAGTCTATTGGCATATGAGGCAGTTCACGTCTGACTGCCATGACTGCTTCAACTGCAAATTCAGCTCGCTTTTTAGGACTGCCGCCGTATTCATCGGTTCGATGATTGAATACTTCAGAAGAAAAACTGCCGCACATTCGATCACCATGCACCTGAATCATGTCAAAACCTGCTTCTTGTGCCTGACGGGCGGCAGGTCCAAAGGATGCGGTGATCTCTCTGATCTTTTTTGCAGGCATAGCCGTTATTCCTGGGGCGATTTCTTCATTCATCAGCCTGCGCAGATCATCCTGTGTTAATTTTTTGAATATCATATCCGGAATATGCTTCAGCATGCCTGAAAGATTGCTGTTGGACTGATGAAGCTGAGCACACGCGAGACATTCATGTCTGTGCACTGCCTGGCATATCTGCTGATAGTGCTGAAAGCCACTGTGACTGAACAGAGACAAATACTCATGCTTTCCGACCGGAACATCACCGACAATAACCATTGCACAGCCGCCCTGAGCAATGGCAGACAGTTTTTTGATTTCCTCTTCCTGCCGCATGCCGAGTGAAGTCGGCGCGAAAACAATGCGATTTTTAAGAACCAAGCCGCCCAGACTGATCGGCGTAAACATTTTGGCGTATGACACTGGACTCTCTCTTTCTGCAGCTGATCGATAGAAATAAAACTGTATCGGCATGCAATTCAGGTGATGCTGAAAACTATGTGCATATGATAATTGACACGATCAAAGCAATGCGATTGACTGCCTGGCATTACTGCTGCTTCAGCCCTGTTTCTATGGCAGCCAGAAAATGATCAAGGTCAGCCTGATCAGGATGTGACAGTGCCGCATCAAAATTCAAAATGAGCTGATTCATTTTTTCGGGCTGTTCATTTTTCATGGATTCATAGCGTTCACGTACGGATAGTGGCATTTTTCCCTGGCACATAAAGCTGCCTGTTATGGTATTGGAGCTATCGATATTTGCGGCTGTTCGGCTTATAATCTGAGCAAAATAACTGTCGCTTTCGCCGAATCCCGCAGTTCCGAACAGGAATATTCGTTTGCTGTTCAGTGTTTTCAGAAAGTTCTCTGTCACCTGATCGCAGCGCCCTTTATCAGTCCAGAAACCAATGAATAATGTATCGGCATCGAGTGCACCGGTATCTGGTGCACCGATATAAACAAGACTGTCTTTGGGCAGAATTGTTTTAAGATGCTGAGCGAGCATAGCTGTATTGCCGGTCCTGCTGCTGTAAACGATGGAATAGTTCATCGTGATTTCCTCCTGTAATACTTGATAATGGCAAGTATATGTATATAGCTTGACTATGTCAAGCAATATAGATTCTGCTCAGGCTGACACGGAATTATCACATTAGGATGATATAATCTGAAAATCATGAAACTGACCAGGCAAATATCAAACCTGTTTCTGACAGCGGCGCTGCTGTTTTCCGGCTGCATTTCCAGAACTTCAGACAATTCGCAGGATGCGGAATCCTTTGCGGCCCGACAGCTGCCAGAACTTTATTCGGAATTTGTATATCTAGAAGATGCGGATACCGGACAGATTCTGCTGGACATCAATTCCGAGGCAAGTGTATATCCGGCCAGCATCACTAAAATGATGACTGCGCTGCTGGCTGTGGAAAACAGCACGGATCTAAGTGAAGTATGGCCGATTACAGATGAGATTATGGCTGGACTGATTGAAGCATCTGCCAATCGGGCGGGTTTTACCACGGGAGATGAACCGACAGTGGAAGACTTGCTGTACGGGACACTTCTGCCAAGCGGGGCAGAATGTGCAAGAGCACTTGCCTTCTATGTATCGGGAAGTGAAGAAGAATTTGTTAATCTGATGAATCAGAAGGCGCAGATGCTGGGAATGACAAATACGCACTTTGCAAACTGCAGCGGTCTGCATGACGACAGTTTGTATTCCACCTGCCGGGACATGGCAATACTCATGAGTTATTGCATGAAGAATCAGGAGATGGTCAGGGTTATGACCGCTCTGACTTATACATCATCCCCGGTTAAGACATATCCGCAGGGGCTGGATATGCAGAATGGCGTTCTGCAGTACATCAATCAGACAGATACGAAATACCAGAACTTTGATATTCCTGGTTTTGTGTGCGGAAAGAGCGGATATACATTGGAAGCACTGTATACACTTGCCTCGTCTGCATCAGAAGGAGGCATGAATCTGGTCCTGGTAAACTGCCATGGCTATCGTGAAGCCCATTATCCGGCGTCCATTGCGGATGCGGCATCCTTATATAATTGGTTTGGTGAGCACTATGCCAAGCAGACCGTATTGACTGCAGGTGATCTGGCTGCTGAGGTCAGAGTCAGAAACTCTTCCGTGAGCAGTTTAAAGCTGATTTTTCCGGAAACCGTGACTGGGGATTTCCCCAATGATGAGAATCTGCATGTTGTCATTCAGACTCCGGAGTACGTCAATGCCGCTGTCACCAAGGGGGATATAATCGGAACTGTCAGTGTATATGACTACGATCAGCTGGTATATACTGTCAGCCTGACTTCTGATGTCAGCTGTCCGGTTACGTCCTGGGGAAAAATAACTACATTCATCTATGAACATGCACTGTGGATCTCTGTTACAGGTCTGTCTCTGATTGTTCTGATTATTTTCCTGGGGAACTATCAGAAACTGTTCAGAAAAAGGAAGAAAAAGCGCAGAAGGAAAAATAAATAAGAATCCGAAGATAACATTATTTATACGAATATAATGGCTGTTTTGAATGCAATTGACGCAATGTAAGCGCCAATATGCATTATTTCTTGCAAGATGGTCTCTTTTAAACATATAATAAGGAACGTTTCGAGGTGAACAAACTATGGACTATCAGAAGATTATCAACATCGCAGTTATCGCCCATGTCGATGCCGGCAAGTCAACGCTCGTGGATGCATTCCTGAAACAGAGTCATGTTTTCAAAGACAACGACAAAGTTGTTGACTGCGTTATGGACAGCAATGACCTCGAACGTGAACGTGGTATTACCATCTATTCCAAGAACTGCTCAGTGCAGTACAAGGATTATAAGATCAATATCGTAGATACGCCGGGGCATGCGGACTTCTCTTCCGAAGTGGAGCGCATCATCAAGACAGTGGATACTGTCATCCTGCTGGTGGATTCTGCCGAAGGACCGATGCCACAGACACGTTTCGTACTGCAGAAATCACTGGAGATCGGCCTGCGTCCGATCCTTGTGATCAACAAGATGGATAAACCGGATGCCCGTGCCAATGAAGTCATTGATGAAGTTTACGATCTGTTCCTGGATCTGAACGCGACCGATGATCAGCTTGACTTCCCGATTCTGTATGGCATTGCCCGTCAGGGAATCATCCGCTACAACGCAGAAGATACCAACACCGATATCACACCGCTGTTTGAAACCATCCTTCATCATACCCAGGCATATCCGGATCTGATGAATGAACCGGTGCAGATGCAGGTATGTGCACTTGCCTATGACGACTATATTGGCCGTCTTGGCATTGGCCGCATCTATTCCGGCATTCTCAAGGAAGCATCCCAGTATGAGATATGCAACCAGAATGGCAAGATTGAACATGGCAAGACAAATCAGATCTTTATTTATAAGGGAATGAGCCGTATTGCCGTCAAGGAAGCACAGTGCGGTGAAATCTGCATGATCTCCGGCATCTCAGATATTTCAATCGGAGATACGCTGTGTGTACCGGGCAGCCCGGATCCAATGCCGATTATCAGAATTGAAGAACCGACACTGTCCATGAACTTCATGGTCAATGATTCTCCATTTGCTGGACAGGTTGGCAAATATGTGACTTCCCGCAATATCAGAGAACGTCTGGAGAAGGAACTTCAGGTTAATGTCGGACTGAAAGTGGAAGAGACTGACAGTACAGACTGCTTTAAAGTGTCTGGCCGCGGAGAACTTCATCTGTCCATTCTGCTGGAGCAGATGCGCAGGGAAGGATTCGAAGTCGCAGTATCCAGGCCGGAAGTGATTCTGAAGAAGATTAACGACGTTACTAACGAGCCGGTTGAAGAAGTCGTATGCGATGTTCCGAATGAGTACTCCGGTACTGTTATCAGTGCTCTGAATATCAGAAAGGGCATGCTGCAGAATATGGAAGATCAGGGATCCTATACCAGGATCACCTATCTTGTTCCAACCAGAGGACTGATTGGCTACCGCTCTGATTTCATTAATGCAACTCGCGGGGAAGGAACCATGGTCAGAAGACTGGCTGGTTATGAACCGTGGAAGGGAGAGATCCCGCAGCGTGAAAACGGTGCATTGATCTCGACTGAAACAGGCGGTGCAATGACTTACGCACTCTGGAATATTCAGGAGCGCGGCCAGCTGTTCATCGATGCTCAGACTCCGGTATATGAAGGAATGATCATTGGCATGGCCAGCAAGAACAAGGATATGACAGTCAATCCGATCAAGAACAAGAAGATGACTGCAGTTCGCTCTACCGGCAACGATGAAGCAATGAAACTGGTACCGCCGAAGGTATTGACGCTGGAAAGCGCCATTGAATTCATCAATGATGATGAACTTGTGGAAATCACTCCGGCAGATATCCGTGTCCGCAAAAAGTATCTGACAATTATCGACCGCAGACGCCATGCCCGCGAAATCGGAAAACTGGACGACGAGGAAGAGGATTAGAACTTGGGGCAGAATTGATTCTGCCCTTTATTATGCATAAATTAGAGCATAAAGCAGTTGACCAATCACGCGGATTGCTGATAGAATATCAAAACGAGCGGAAAAAACTCTGCTCCTTGCCAGAAATGGCCGTTAGTCCAGAAGGAGGTGTACAAAATGAAGAAGTATGAAGTCATGTACATCATCAACGCGAACGTTGAAGAAGCTAAACGTGCTGCGCTCATCGAGAGTCTCGGAAAGATCATCACCGATCAGGGTGGAAAGATCTCCAAGACCAGCGAATGGGGCATGCGCGACTTTGCTTATCGCATTGATGATATGACCAAAGGCTACTATGTCGTAGTTGCTTTTGAAGGCGATGATGCCTGCGTAAACGAATTCGATCGTCTGATGCGAATCAACGCAAACGTTGTCCGTCACATGATCACCCGTGACGAAGCTCCGGTTCAGGAGGCAAAGAAATGATCAACCGCGTTGTACTGGTTGGCAGACTGACAAAGGATATTGAAGTCAGAAAGACCCAGAGCGGTCTCTCTGTAGCAGCATTCACAGTCGCCTGCGATCGTCGGTTCGCATCCAGAAATCAGGATGCAGGCGGTCAGAATCAGCAGCCTTCTGCTGATTTCATCAACTGCGTTGCCTGGCGTCAGAGTGCCGATTTCCTCGGCTCTTACGGGCGCAAGGGAGCACTGGTCGGTGTCGAAGGACGTATTCAGACCAGAAACTACAACGACAAAGAAGGAAAGAAAGTATATGTGACAGAAATCGTATGCGATAATGTCCAGCTGCTTGAATCCAAATCACAGTCTCAGGCAAGATCGGTGAATCAGCCGCAGATGCCGGATGACAATGATGCACCATCCGCTGATCCATTCGGTTCATCCATGAGTGGCAGTGATGATTTCAATAC
>SABF01000079.1 GCA_009929095.1 Erysipelotrichia bacterium | reverse complement strand
AGCTGGGCAGTTCTGAAGCGAAGATTGCCCAGATCTATCTGCTCGATATCATTCATACCGAGATGTGCCGGCATGACATGGAACGAATCAGAGAAAGGAAGCAGGCAATTCTTGACGCATTGTCGCGCAAGCATATGTAATCATGTTCAATCCTGAAAGTCTTGTCTGGCGTATGATCAGCCGGGGGGTGGACATTGTCGGCCTTTCTCTGTTCTGGGCACTGCTCAGTCTGCCTGTCATTACATGCGGAGCTGCAACAGCAGCGCTGTACAGTACTGCAGTAAAGTGTTTCATTCACAAGGATCCGACGCCGTTCAGGGTGTTCTGGGAATCATTTCGAGCCAATCTGAAGCCGGGAATTATTCTGACGCTGATAGCTCTCTTGTTCTTTACGGTATTCGGGTATGGGTATTATGTTATGCGAAGCAACTGGTACACTTCAGTCGGACAGATCATGTTTGTGATCTACGATATCCTGCTGATAGTGCCGATTGGTGCATTATGCTACACATTTCCAATGCAGGCCAGATTCGAACAGAAGCCGAAAAATCTCTATATGAATGCGTTTTATATGACTATACGGCACTTTCCGACAGCAGTTATCATTGTGCTGATGACAGCAGAACTGGTTATTGTCACGATTGAGTACTGGTGGCCTGTCTTCTTTACGCCGATTCTCTGGTCGATGCTGTGTGCATTGTTCATGGAAAAACTGTTTCGCAGATATCTCAGCCAGGATGACCGGCAGAAGTTTGATCATGATGAATCAAAGGACTGCTGATATCTTTCAGCAGTCCTGAGCTTTTTAGAGAAGAGATGGTACCAGTGCGGCAAGTCTGTCAGCCAGCATTGCATGTCCTTTTCTGGAGAGATGCATATAGTCAGCTGTATTGGTCGGACAGTCAGCTGCGTCGATAAAGCGGCATCCTGTCAGTTCAGCCTGTTCTGCAAATTTTTCGGCAAGCTGTTCTGATTTTTCTGCACATGTAATACCCATGGCTTCATCTTTCATCTGTCTGCCTATTGGAGAGGGCGCAACAATCAGAATATTAGGCTCATGAGTGCCCCAGCAGTCAGTGCTTTTTGCTTTCAGGACCAGTCTCTGCATTCCAAGAGCGATACAGGCAGCATTCATTCCGAGCCGATCTTTTGTGTCATTTGTACCAAGCATGATAATCAGAAGATCAATCGGTTCATGACTTTTCAGCAGGGAATAAATCACTGAAAGAGCATCCATGCTTTCATGAAGCGGATCAGGGAATACCGTAGTGCGGCCGCTGAGACCTTCTTCAATTACCAGATAGTCACTGCCTAAGGCATTCTGAAGGCGGCATGTCCAGCGCTCTTCTTCATTGAAGCGATTGCCATGATCTGCGGAATCATTGGGATCTGCATTGTAGCCGTGAGTATTGGAGTCGCCAATACATAAGATATGTTTTTTCATGTGCTGTGAGGTTCCTTTATTGGCTTTATTATGTCCACAGTCCTGAATTTTGTCAAAAAACAGGAAATCCCAATAAAATTAATATGAAAGTAATTACCAAATTCAGTAAAATTTGAAATTGAATTAAAATAAGGCTTGATAATCACGTATTTATTAAAGAAAATAATTTTCAGACAAATAAGCGAGTAAAAATAATTTAAAAAACCTATTGACGAAACCCAAAATAGCACTAAAAATATAGGTATGTTAGCGGTTACATTTCAATCAAGGAGGAAAGAAATGTTAAAGAAGATTGGTACTACAGTTTTAGCGGGCGTGATGGCAGTTTCGCTTGCCGCATGCAGTTCCGGTACATCTACATCAGCAAAAGCAACAGCAGCAGGAACAGCAGCTGCAGGATCAGATGCAGCATCTTCCATTACCCTCTGGACTTATCCGATTGGCAATTGGGGCGATGAAGCTTCTGTCAAGGAACTCACAGACGCATTTACAGCCGATACAGGAATCAATGTAACAGTAGAGTATCTGACCTATACAGACGGTGATGATAAGGTCAACACAGCACTCGCAGCTGGTCAGGGACCTGATCTGATCATGGAAGGCCCAGAACGTCTGGTTGCTAACTGGGGCGAAAAGGGATACATGGTTGACCTGTCTGACATCATGGACAGCACATCAGAATCAGAAATCTATGCTTCAGTTCTTGCTGCATGCAAGAACGGCAGCGGTTCAGTTTATGAATATCCGCTGGTTATGACAGCTCACTGCATGGCAGTCAATCTTGATGCATTCAAGGCAGCTGGTGCTGATCAGTATCTGGATCTTAAGACACATACATGGACAACTGAAAACTTTGAAAAGGCTATGGCAGCTATGGCAGCTTACTATCCGGGCGAAACAATCGGTGCAGTATACTGCGCAGGCCAGGGCGGCGATCAGGGAACAAGAGCTCTTGTTAACAACCTCTATGGCGGAACCTTCACAAAGACAGATCATACCGGCTATACATGGGATTCCGAAGAAAACATCAAAGCTCTGACTGAACTTAAGGGTATGGAAGGAACCAACTTTGACTCTTCATTGGTCGGCGGCGATGAAATCTCACTGTTTTACAACGAAACTCTGAAAGTCGGATTCTGCTGGAATATTACTCAGCAGCTCAATCCAAACGCAGCTGGAACTGGAACTGGCAAGACCATCAATGGCCAGGAAATTGCATTCATGAGCTTCCCGTCTGAAACTGGCGTTTCCAAGCTCTGCGGCGGCATCTGGGGATTTGGCGTATTTGACAGCAAGGATGCTTCCAGAATTGCAGCAGCTAAGCAGTTCATTACCTGGATGTGCAATTCTGCGCATACTGAAAATGCAGTCAAGACAGCTAACTACTTCCCGGTTCGCGATACTGTTGCCGGAGCAGATCTTTCCAAGATGTGGGCTGACAATCAGACCATGCAGGACTACAGCGTTCTGATGCAGTATCTGGGTGACTACTATCAGGTTACAAGCGGTTGGGCAGAAGCACGTACAGCTTGGTGGAACATGCTTCAGGAAATCGGCACCGGTGCTGATATCGCTGCAACAGTTGCAAAGTACAACGAGCAGGCTAATACAGCAGCTGCTGGATAAATCAGGACAAAATTGAATTGATCAGCAATCATGATCCCGTCCGCCTTTGTCGGGCGGGATCATTCATTCAGATAAATAAGCATCTGAAATTCTCGCACAATTCAGAAAGGAGGAATCAATTGTCGGATGAGCACAAGTGTTATGACAAGCAAAAGCCAGACGAAGAAAGACACGCTTCATGGTTATTTATTCATGCTTCCGAGCCTGATCTTCTTCATTGGATTTGTCATTATCCCAATGTTTCTCTGTGTCTATCTCAGTTTTACTGATTCGAGTCTGAATGCAACGGTTCAGGATCATTTTATCGGCTTTGCGAACTATGCAGAACTGTTCAGCGATCCGATTTTCTCCAAGGCACTGCAGAATACCCTGATAATTGTTCTGGTATCAGTTCCTGTAGTCATGGTGTTCTCTCTCTGGGTATCTACAGTCATCTTTAAGCTTAAGGACTGGGCACTGTCAATCTTTCGCTGCATCTTCTATCTGCCGGTAGTAACTGGTTCAGTAGCTGTTACCGTCGTATGGAAATGGATGTTCAATAATTATTATGGAATCTTCAACTATGTGCTGAAGAGTCTTGGAATAATCCAGACCAATATCAATTGGCTTGGTGATACAAGATTTGCTCTTGGATGCATCATCCTGATTCTTCTGACAACTTCTGTCGGCCAGCCGATTGTGCTGTATGTATCGGCACTGAATAATGTGGATCAGAGTCTGGTGGAAGCGGCCAAAGTTGATGGCGCAACGGATAAACAGGTGTTCTGGAACATTAAGTGGCCAGCGATCATGCCGACCACTCTGTATATTCTGATCATTACTACAATCAACAGCTTCCAGTGCTTCGCACTGATTCAGCTGCTGACCTCCGGCGGACCGAACTATTCTACAGAGACTGTCATGTATTACATCTATTACACTGCGTTCAAGATTTATCGCTTCGGATATGGCAATGCAATGGGAGTTATCCTTGCCGTTATTATTGCTGTACTGTCAGCTGTTCAGTTTAAGCTGGCAAAGGAAAAGTAGGGGGAGGGTCTGACAGATGAGTGAAAAAAAATTAACTTCAGCTAGCAAACCGCATTCCGGAGAGAAGCAGAAGTGGAGTACATACAAGATCGTATCCGTTGTTGCACTTGTAATTATTGCAATCCTGTTTGCATTTCCACTGTACTGGATTGTGACCGGTTCATTCAAGTCCATGCAGGAAATCAATTCCACTGCTCCTGTATGGTTTCCATCAGAGTGGGTATTGACAAACTTTGACAAATTGCTGTCCAAGCGTTCTGCACCGCTGTTTGAGCTATTCGGTATTGTTGGACCAACTGTGCCAGGAGCGATCAGATGGCTGGTAAACACGGTATTCATGGCAGTGGCTGCCATGATACTGACCTGTATCACTGCCGCAATGGCAGGTTATGCACTGGCTAAAAAGAAATTTATTGGCAGAACAGTTTTATTCTCGCTGATTGTCTGTGCCATGGCACTTCCCAAGCAGGTTATCCTGATTCCTCTGATTAAGGAAATCTCTGCAATGGGTCTCTATGACAATATCTGGGCGGTCATTCTGCCAACAGTCGGCTGGCCGTTCGGGGTCTTTCTGATGAAGCAGTTTTCAGAAGGAATCCCTAATGAACTTCTTGATGCCGCAAAGATAGATGGTGCAAGTGAGTACCGTACATTCCAGAGTGTTGTCATCCCGATGATCAAACCGGGTATCGGCGCACTGGCAATCTTTACCTTCATCAGCAGCTGGAATGACTATTTCATGCAGCTGATCATGCTGACATCCAGCAAGAATCTGACGATTTCTCTGGGCATTGCAACCATGCAGGCAGAGAACTCCACGGACTATGGACTGATCATGGCAGGAGCAGCGCTTGCATCTGTCCCTATCATTGTAATATTCCTAATTTTCCAGAAGTACTTTACCAAGGGAATTACCATGGGAGCAGTCAAGGGTTGATCCGCATTGCCTGAAAAACAGAAAGAAGAGGATTTTGAAAGCATGGATGATTCAAAATTTAGAGGCATCATTCCGGCATTTTATGCCTGCTATGATGAAATTGGCAGAATATCCGAGGAGCGAGTCAGAGAATTGGCGGGCTATTTGCTGAACAAAGGCGTTAAGGGTCTGTATGTAGGCGGTTCTTCAGGTGAATGCATCTATCAGAGTATTGAAGAACGCAAAATGGTACTGGAAGCAGTCATGGCTGAAGTTTACGGTAAAATGACCGTTATTGCCCATGTGGCCTGCAACAATACTGCTGACAGCTGTGAACTGGCAAGGCATGCAGAGTCTCTGCACGCTGATGCCATTGCATCGATTCCGCCGATTTATTTCCATCTGCCGGATGAGGCAGTTGCCGGATACTGGAATGACATCTCCAAAGCGGCTTTGAATACGCCATTTATTATTTACAATATTCCTCAGCTTGCAGGGACTGCTCTGAGTCTTCCGCTTCTGAAGCGTATGAAAGAGAATCCCAATCTGCTCGGTGTTAAAAATTCTTCAATGCCTGTACAGGATATTCAGATGTGGCATGATGAGGATGTATTTGTATTCAATGGACCGGACGAACAGCTGCTTTCTGGCCTTGCAGCAGGTGCGGGAGCAGGAATTGGCGGAACTTATGCAGTGATGCCGGAACTTTACAAGGCTATCTTTGAATGCTATCAGAATGGTGAGATGGAAAAAGGAAGAATCATTCAGAATGAAGCCTGCCGGATTATCTACTGCATGTGCGATGCCGACTGCAACCTGTATGCGGTCATGAAAGAAGTTCTGCGCATTCAGGGCGGACCGGATATTGGTGATGTCCGTCTCCCAATGAGCAGACTGACTGATCGTGGAAGAGCCAAAGCCAGAGAAGCAGTCGGAATGATCAGTACAGCAGTCAGAGATCTTCTATGATTCTTGATCGGCTGAATCATCGAGAAAGCTACAGCAGTATTCCAGGATTGAAGAAAATTCTGGATATCCTGAATGAACTGACAGCAGAGACACTTTCTAAGGAGCGGATTGTCATTGATGAAGATCATATCTTCATCAATCCAGTGTCACTCACAACCAAGCCAAAGTCAGAGTGTATCTTTGAGGCTCATCGCAAGTATGCGGATATCCATTGTATCCTCAGCGGCACAGAGGAGATCATCGTAAGTGACATCTCAGATCTGTCCATTGTCAAACCGTATTCGGAAGAATCAGATGTTGGATTCTATAAAGGAATGCATGGGACAGCATGTATTCTGAACCCTGGTGACTTTCTTGTATGCTTCCCGCAGGATGCTCATAAAGTCGCAATTGCGGCTGATGGAAATTGTAGGGAAGTTATCAAGGCAGTAGGAAAGATTAAAATAATCTGAACAGAAAAACCTGTTTCACAGGACAATGACGAGTTGCCTGAAAACAGGTTTTGTTATTCCTTCCGGTCTTTAGGAGGGAACATGGCCGGATGGATGGAACAGTTGACTAGATGCTGAACAGCATTTCTTCGTAGCTTGGAACTTTGTAATACTCAGTGGAAGAAATCTTTTCGTAGGTATCAATAATATTGCGGGTGCTGAGCATTGCAGGGCAGACTTTGCTGTAAACAGCCAAGCCACGTTCCATGCCTTCCGGCATTTCTGCAACTTCACCGTCAATTTTTTCCAACTCACCGCATGCTCCGTAGAGGGCATCGATCATCTCTGACAGCTGATTGATAC
>SABF01000436.1 GCA_009929095.1 Erysipelotrichia bacterium | reverse complement strand
TGATATTATAGATGGTAAGAAAGAACTTATTAAAGTTATTCCCGTGCCAGCATCAGAAGAAGTAATTCTTGCCAGCGATGGATATCATGAACTCTTCGATACTTTGCAGGAGACTGAAGCGGCACTGAGCAGACACAACTGGTCTGATCCGCTTGGCATGAAGGACTTCGCAATGACCAAGGGCGTATATCCCGGTCAGATCAGCTTCGATGATCGGTGTTATGTGAGATTTGCGGATGTATGAGCATAATCACAGATAATGATTCATTGTGTTTTACAAGTTCATAAAGAAAAGTGCCAGATAATCAGCATGGTACGAGTTGCGGAAACACATCGATAAGTCTATGTCAGATTCCTATAGAATAGGATGTCTTTTTCTAGATCATGTAATACCATATTCACAGAACAAGCAGTGAATGGTATTTCATGATCAAATCCGATAAAATAGAGAGCGGAATCTAGGAGAGCATATGAATAAAATCTGGATAGTTCTGAAAGAAAAGTTCCTGAATAAACAGTTTCTGACGTTTGGCATTATTGGTGCATGCAATACACTGATTTCTCAAGGACTGTATATGGCATTTGTGGCAGGCAATGTCACTGTGGGAATTGCTTCTGTACTAGGGGATGTACTGTCCATGGTGTTCTCTTATTTTATGAATATGCACTTTACCTATAGGCAGAAGCCAAATTGGAAAAGTGCTGTGACATTTCCACTAAGCTATATACCGGGCATTGTCATTTCTGCCCTCATGGTCGTACTGGTTGTTGACATATTTCATGGCCCTAAGATGTGGGCAAAACTTATTGCACTGCCGATCTATGTGCCGCTGAATTTCCTCTGCATGAATTACATTGTGAAGAGATTTGGAAAGAAGAAAGAAGTAAATGACGCAGACAAGTTTTAAGAAGAACCTAAGCTGGACTACTGCCGGCATGGTTCTTTATAATTTTGCGATCTGGGTGCTGTCCGCATTAACACTGCGGATGCTTGGTGCAACAATGAGCGGATATTATGCGGTTGCAATGTCAATCGGCAATACTCTGTATGCAATTGCACTATGGGGCATGCGCAGTTTTATTGTGTCTGATCAGAAACAGGAGTTCAGCTATGAAGAATACTGCGGTGCAAGAGCGGCTGGGATTGGCATTGGTGCCTTGGGAATGGTCGCTGTACTGCTGTTTTCTCACTACAGCAGCACTCAGATATTGATTCTTGTTTTATATTCCGTATTCAAGTTTATTGAAGCCTGCACTGAACTTCTGGACTGCTTCATGCAGGAACAG
>SABF01000435.1 GCA_009929095.1 Erysipelotrichia bacterium | reverse complement strand
TTGCATAACCGATATCCCCTACTGTTGCCCACGGCTGTGCTGCCTGCACACCGATTTCCAGACATTTTTTTGTTTCCTCAACCAGTTTGCGTCTTGATTCCGACACCTGACCGATCATGAACATTCTCGAAGCATCTGAGAACCATCCATTATAGATTGTCGAAACATCTACGTTGACAATATCTCCATCATGAAGTTTGCGCATTCTGCCCGGGATTCCATGGCATACTTCGTTATTTATTGATGTGCACACACTCTTTGGATATCCTTCGAAGTGAAGCGGTGCGCAGATGGCACCATGAGACAGTGTATACTCGCTGACAATATCATCAATTTCCTGAGTGCTCATGCCATCGTGAATCTTTTCTGATACTGCATCCAGAACTCCGATATTGATCCTGGAAGATTCTCTGATTCCTTCGATCATGCTCGGACGCTTGATTAATGACTCATCCGGCAGGATCATTCCCTTCCGGCAGCAAGCTTCCAAACGTTCAAGAATATGAGCCGGGATCGGTTCTTTCTGATCTATTTCTGCAACTGTCTTCTCATCCATTCTGATTCCTTAACCTTGCTTTCTATTTACTTTGCTGTACTGCCGATTCCGCCGGTACGCTCTGCTGATGCGCTGTCATTGGAGGTAATGCCAAATGGAACAAATACTCCCTGAACAATTGCATCTCCGCGCTTCAGCGCAACAGTTTTCCCATCATGTGTATCATTGGTGAGCTTGCAGAAGATATGTCCTTCATTTCGGGCATTGAAATAATCCTGATCAATGATTCCGACAGTGTTATTCATCTGCAGACGATACTTGAATCCCAGACTTGATCTAGGGAATAGCATCAGTACCCAGCCGGTATTCATTTTAACACGTATTCCAGTCGGAATAAGCGCTTCCCCTCTAGGAGCCAGTATAAAGTCAGCCGGGCAGAAGAAATCATAACCGGCAGATCCTGCTGTTGCCCGAGCCGGGATTCGGATTTCATCGTAAACACGCTTGATTTCCTGCTCACTCATAGTTGGATTCATGGCATACCAGGATTCAAAGAACTGCTGAAAACTTACTTTTTCAAATTTTGCAATCTTATCCATATTACTGTTCTCCTCCAAGTTCATTCATCATAGCAATCACCAGCATTGCCAGCGCCTCTTCAAATGGATATACAGTCAGAAGCAGGTTTTCTGGCAGAAAAGAATGATCCGCATACAGATTGGCATGCACAATTTTCTCAACAATGCCTTTCTGATCCAGAGTTTTAGTATAATCCAGCACCTTGGCCGGATTCAACT
>SABF01000434.1 GCA_009929095.1 Erysipelotrichia bacterium | reverse complement strand
CATGTTCAGTATTCACAACTTGATTGATATTAATCGGCTCAGTGTCAGCCTGAGAATCGGTCGAATTTCCCCCAATGGTGTCTGCGACACTAATAATGCTTTCTGAGGTTTGAGTTTCTTCTGTCGATTTTGCGAGTTCATCTACCAGTTCCTCAGATTTATCGATGCGTTCAACTTGAGTTACTTCTGCTGTTTCAGACAAAACAACCCTATTTAGAGGCTCATCAGAAATCTCATCTGGTAAAAGCCCATCGGATTTGTTTGGAATCTCCGAATCGACCTGAGCAGTATCAAAACTGGACAAGTCTGGCTCGCCTGGAGTGATGATGTCTGTCACCAAAGATTGGCTTGAAGTGTCAGTTTCGATGGCTTCGCTAAACTTCGCTGTGTCGGATATCTCTGCTGGGACAGGGTCTTCATTAACCAGATTTTCGCCTTGGTCACTGCTATCTAACTCGCCAGCCTCCTCGATGATTTCTTCAGACTTACTGGACACTTCACCCAAGACTATATCTGTGGCAATCTCGTTATTAAGCATAACGGCAGCTTCCATCACTTCATCAAGCTCAGTCTCTTCCGCTGATTCCATCTGCAGTTGTTGTTCATCATTCAGTACATTTTTCAAGCGGCTGATCCACTCAGGCGCCTGTTGAATGCGGTTTTCTGTTGGTAGCAGTAGAGATGATTCTGGTACACCATGTTTCTCTGCCAGACCTTCCAACCATGCAATCGCCTGGTCAATATCGCTTGTATCTGCCAGTTCGGGCTGTTCATCTTCAGCAGATGTGCTGGATAAAATCTTGTCTGACTCAGTTAGAGAATCATCCATAGCAAACAGCCACTCTGGCACGGTATTTTTTTCTTTAAATTCGCTTGATTGATCAGGTTTTGGCTCTAAACCAGAAAGCCAGGATGGAAGATCTGGATCTGGTTGTTCTTCTGGTTCTACCTCTTCGATCTCAACTTCAGGCGTTATTATTTCTTCAACTGGTTCTTCCACCTGAGGCTTGATGGTGATTTTCACCGTATCTTCAAGACTGGGATCAAGTTCCCCGTCCAAATCTGTTAAATCAACCATCATTTTGCTGATCACTTTTTTTCGCTGTTCGTCTGTGACAACTTCCTCTGTATCTGGGACTTCTGGTTGTGCTGGAACCGCTGACTCTTCTGATAGGTCTTTGATGGCTGGTAATTGGGCTTCATCTGTAACATCAGCAGGTGCAGATTCCGCAGGCAGGTCATTTTGTTCACTTAGGGTGATTTCTGCTTCCGGTACATCTGGCGGTTCAGTTGTAAAC
>SABF01000078.1 GCA_009929095.1 Erysipelotrichia bacterium | reverse complement strand
CTCATGTAATCAGTGTGATTATGCGCTGATATCCCCAGCAGTTTATTGCGTGTAATACTGCAGTAGCCGGATAGCATTGCGTTATCTCCGGATGAGCCCTGGTATAGTTCCATAGCTTCCTGATACTGCTGTTCAAGATGAACCTGTTCTGTTATATCAATACTGGTGCAGATCACTCTGTCTGGCTTTCCATTTTTATCCAGAAGAAGTGTATAGTCTGTTTTAAAGTGAACATATTCGCCTGTATGACTGTCTAAAAAGCGGAAAATACCTGAAGCACGGCTTTTGCCATCTGCCATTCTTCTATAGATATCGATAATCTCCTGTGCATCATCCGGATGGACGATGCCCTGTTCAATCAGACTGAACGGTGCATTCTCAAATACTTTATTAGAATTACTGTCTTTGCCTGACAAAGCAGTTTTCGTAAGTGTCCTCGTCTGAATATAGAAAATCCAAACATCTACACCGGTCTGTTCCGCCGCTATAGAAAACTGCTGTTCCAGAAGTTTGTAGTCGTCAATTGTCACAGCTGTAGCAAATGCCCAGTATGGCTTTCCACCCTCATCAAACAGTGTAGTAAAGTGAATCCGTTTCCATTTGTATTCCCCATTTGTGTTAATCGTCTGAATATCACCGATCACAAAGGGCTCACCGCGGTCAACAGCATCCACCAGCCTCTGATACTCCGCATAACTGTCTTTTACAATTGTGCCAGAATCAAATGCCTCCTGCGGATACGGATCAAGAACCTGCGGTATATTATATTGATCTGTCAGTATCTGGTTAAGATATGCAGTTTTGTTCTTGATATCGTAGTCCCAGTAGCCAAGACCCGCATGATCGATGGCAAGTACCATTTTTTCCTGGAGTCTTGCAATTTCCAGTTCTGCTTTTTTTCTGTCTGTGATATCAACAATCACAACATAAAAGACTGCTTTGCTTCCCTGCTTAAGCAGAAACCCGGCATCGTATACCCATTTCAATTCTCCGCTGCCTGTTTCCACTCGATATTCACAGTAATCCGTATCTCCCACAGCAATCTGTTCACTGATTTCATCAAGGACCCGCTGTCTGTCCTCGATATAAACCATGTTAGTAAAGCTGTTATTGAACTTTTTAGCAAATTCTTCTCGGGAATAGCCGAGCATGGAAAGCATATACGGACTGATGAATTCAAACTCTCCGGTGATTGAGTCATATTTAAAGACCCCGCCCGGCATGTTGTGGATCAGTGTGCTCAATTCCGTCTGAGTATTCTTCAGTTTCTGCTCAGCCTGAATCTTTTCCGTAATATCAACAAAAGTACAGCAGAAATATTCCTTGCCGATCTCATTTCGAGCATGCTGAGCATAAATTGAAACCCATTTGATAACGCCGTTCTTGCACACCGCCCGAATCTCGCTATATACAGTATCCTTCTGTTCTAACTGACTGATTATGCCAGACAGAATTAAATCACGATCACCCGGATAAAGCACATTGATCAGGCGCATGCCAAAAAGATCACCGAATTCTGTTCTTGTATATCCGAAGAAGCAGAAGAATTCATCATTTGCGTATGTCAGCACCCAATCCGGGTTATTTCGGTATTTGAAAACTGCTCCGGGAAGGGAATCCTTCAGAAGCTCTTTTTCTCTGGCTGTCTGCTCCTCTGCCTGTCTGGTTTCCATTTCTTCCGTAACATCTGAATAGACAGCATAGCAGTCATAATTGCCATCCCTGTCAGGATGCATACTGCTCCTGACATTCAGCCAGCGGCAGCTGCCATGAGTATTCTGCATACGATAGCAGACATTGAATGGTTTTCTGTCCCGGAAAGCTTCTTCTGTCAGAACTGCTGTGTTCTTTCGATCATCCGGATGGATTCCATCCAGATAGTCTTTTTGAAACCGCTCCATCAGATGTTCCCTGGTGTCACCTATCGTTCGGCACAGGCTTTCACTGATATAGACAGGTTCGATATGTGTTTCTGCAAGTCGAAATTTCACAATGCCGCCCGGGATATCATCCACCATTTTTTGCATCTCATCCGATGCACTGTGCCACTTTGTTCTTTCTGCAGTGCAAGCTGACACCAGACCTTCGATACGATGGCGTACAGATCCAGCATGATACGGTTTCAGTATAAAATCTTCGGCACCAAGCTTTAGTGCTTTCTCTTCCATGTCCTCATCTCGAGAAAAAGATGCTATCAGTACCGGCATGCTTTGAACAGCTCCATTCTGTTTCAGAAGCTTGAGCAGTTCAAAAGTTCCATCATCTGGCAGTGCCAGATCCAGAATAACAGCAGCGCATGAAAAAGATGGCGCAGACAGGATCAAAGAAGCTTCTGCAGTACTGGCGGCTTCAAGAATACTGCAGTCGTCTTCAAGTATATGTACCAATTCAGCACGGTCATCCTCAGAGGGATTCACAAGCAGTATGGTTTCTCTTTCCGTACATGTCCGAATATTCAAATTGCCTCATCTCCCTGAATTCAATTTACACATAGAACAAGCCTCACGCCCCTTGTTTTGTTTTCGGTTTCTCGGATTGCTTATCTGCAGACACCGCATAATGCAAAGAAGCCTCATCAAATATGAATACGGCTGTTTATTAAGACAGTACCGATCATTTCAGTTTCTATTTAACAGAAATTGTACAGAAACATTCCGGCACTCAGATTCAAGAATCCCGTCTTTTATAAATTGTGAAACATTTCTTCTCCTATTTTACCGTATTATTTTATGAGTGTCTGAAAATATCTTTATCCTGACTCTTTATTTGCATAAATAAAGGCAGAAAATATCGATCCTATTGCTTAGAATCAATCATTTTCTGCCAAAGGAGCATTCATTCCTGCATCCTTGAGTTCCTGTGTCATTTCTCTTCAAAGTCTTCGGAGCCTGTTTCGAATATTTATCCGGAACTTTTCAAAATCTGAGAAGAGCGGAACATCTGCCTGCTCATTCACCTCATGACATCAGAACTTTTGGCCTGATGATCAATTGCTGCCAAGTTATATAATGCCGCAATGACAGCAGAACCTGTTCTTGATATAGATCAAATGATGTCTAAAGTTTCAGCATGCGGTAGCCAACGCCAATATGCGTCTGGATATACTGCGGAGAATCCGGATCTTTTTCGATCTTTTTTCGCAGTGTTGCCATGAATACACGAAGAGATGCCACATCATTCTCCCATGCACTGCCCCAGATATTTTGAGTGATGTAGGTATGGGTAAGCACCTTGCCGACATTTTTAGCCAGCAGGCACAGCAGTTTATACTCAATCGGTGTCAGGTGAAGTTCTTCACCTGAAAGGTATGCACAGCCAGCAGAATAATCAATTTTCAAGTCGCCGTTTTCAAAGACAACCTGCTGAGAAGGAGCCGTTCCCTGCATTCCAGCCAGTCGACGATTGGTTACGCGAATGCGGGCGAGCAGTTCTTCTACAGAAAATGGTTTCGTAAGATAGTCATCTGCTCCGGCATCCAGCGCATCAATTTTATCTGTGTCCTCACTTCGGGCACTGATGACAATAATCGGCATGCCTGACCAGCTGCGTATTTTTTTTATAATGTCTATCCCATCCATATCTGGAAGGCCAAGATCCAGAAGAACAATATCTGGATTGTGGGAAATCGCCGCCATGACAGCTTCTGTTCCGTTCTCCGCTGTTAGATAACGATATTCCTGTGTCTCCAGCGTAGTTATGATGAGATTTCGTACTGCGGTATCATCTTCTACCACAAGTATCAGCTGTTTATTCATGAAGTGTAACCTCCTCTACAGGCAGCGTAAAGCAAAACACTGTTCCCGTTGGATGATTGCTGCTTACAGTAATTGTACCGCCATGAGCAGTAATAATAGACTTGCATAATGCAAGACCGAGTCCCATGCTGCGACGGCTGTCAGCCACTTTGGCGTTTGCCGTATAAAACATATCAAAGATGTGCGGCTTTGCTTCATCCGGAATGCCTGGTCCATCATCTGCAATCTCTGTCACAACCTGTTTGTTCTTTACATATGTCCGAATCGTAATATTGGAACCGGGCGGAGTGTACTTAATGGCATTATCCACAATGTTGATAACAATCTGCACAATCAGACGTGCATCCATCCTAGCCAATGTCAGTTCATCCGCATGAGTAACTGTGATGCAGTGCTCTGTTTTTTTTCGGTTGATATGACGCAGCGCTTCAGCAATCACATCATCCATCAGTTCCGGTTTCAGCCGAAGATTCATTGTTCCGTCTTCAATGCGGGTAACAGCCAGAAGATTCTCCACCAGATTGATCAGCCACATGGAGTCATCATAGATATCCATATACAGCTGCATTTTCTTTTCTGATGCAATCTCGTTTGCATTAGCAATCAGAACCCCGGCATTGCCGGAGATCGAGGTCAGCGGTGTGCGCAGATCGTGAGAAATCGCCCAAAGCAGGTTGGCTCTAAGCTGTTCGTTTTTTGCAAGAACAGCCGCCTGTTCTTTTTCTCTTGCAGTCTGTTCGTTTTTCAATGCCATGGCGCATTCGCCAAGGATTGACAGCAGAACACTGTTTTCTGAAGGTTCCAGCGCTCCTTTATCCATCGCAACACCAACAACGCCATAGACAAGATTCTCGATACGCACTGCAAGATACATGCACCTCGAACTTGATAGTGTATCTGTCGTTGCCCCAGCCCGCTTGTTATTATGGAAAGCCCATGCGGCTACTGCCTTTTCGTTGCCTGTCATATACTGATCTGCATCATCCATTTCACTGTCGGCAAAAAACAAAGGTTCCGCCAGAGCATCTCCATTCTTAGTATAGAAAAGAATGCTTCGCTCCAGCAGTCTTACCAGCTGCTTTGCTGTCACTGTTACGATTTCTTCTATTCCATCTGCTTTCTGAAGTTCCTGATTGGCATCAAACATCACCTTTGTGCGATAGGCCGCCTGAGCAGACTGCCGGGCCTGCTGCTTGATACGCAGGGCCAGATTTCCGGTAATCAGTGCATCCAGAAACATAACAAAAAAGGTAACTGTATATCCTGAATCATAAGCATTGAGTGAAAAGCGCGGCACGGTGAAGAAGAAGTTAAAGATCAGTACACTCGCCAATGCCGACATCATGCTGTATATGCGGGCTGAAGTAATGACTGCTGTCAGCAGCACACCCAAAATATAGATCGTGATAATATTGGCATCACCGAATCCGAAATGATAAAACATGAAACCAATCCCGGTGGATACCGCAAGGATGCCGAGACTGTAAAGCATATCCCGCATTGAGAACCGCTCTTTTTCTTTTGCCGTTTTCCGCGGGCGATATCCTTTAACCGGTTTATCAGGAATAATGTAGATGTCCAGCTTAGGCGCATAATCAATCAGTTTTTCCGTCAGCGTCTGCTTTTCAAAGAAACTGCTTCGAACTGTGTTATACCGTCCCATGACAATTTTTGATACGCCGGAAATTCGAGCATATTCGGCAATCTGCAGTGCCACATCATCTCCATAGGTAGTCTCCACCGAGGCTCCCAGCTGCTGAGCGAGGTGAACATTCTCTCGCAGACGAGCCATATTTTCTGCAGAGATCTCCTTGAAATCTGAAGTCTCTACAAACAATGCAGTGAACTGGGCATGAAATGCCTGAACCATTCTGGCTGCAGTGCGGATAATCTTTGCATTGGTTGGGGAGGAAGACAGACAGACCAGAATATGCTCATCCGTATAGTAATCACTGTTGTTCTGTATTCTTGCGCTCTCCGCCATACGGCTGACCCGGTCAGCACACCGGCGAAGTGCAATCTCCCGCAGTGCAGTAAGATTCTCAGCACTGAAAAATCCTGTCAGTGCATGCTGAACCTGCGATTCTTTATATATTTTTCCCTCATTCAGCCGCTCAATCAGTTCCAAAGGCTCGATATCAACCAGTTCCACCTGTGAGGCCTCATCAAATATGCTGTCTGGTATGCGTTCCCGTACAGTTACTCCGGTAATGGATGCCACCATATCATTCAGACTTTCAAGATGCTGAACATTCACTGTAGTATAAACGTCAATGCCTGCGCGAAGCAGTTCCTTTACATCCTGATATCTCTTTTTATTGTGACAGCCCTCTGCATTGGTGTGAGCAAGTTCATCTACAATGATCAGTTTGGGATGACGCTCAAGTGCCGCTTCCACATCAAATTCCTTCAGTTCAATTCCATTGTACGAAACCTTACGCGCAGGAAGCTGCTCCAGCCCCTGCAGAAGCTTCATCGTTTCCGGTCGGTCATGCGGTTCTGCATAGCCAATTATGACATCAGTGCCTCGATGTCTGGCAGAATGAGCAGCCTTAAGCATGGCATAGGTTTTTCCAACCCCGGCGGCATAGCCAAAGAATATTTTCAGGTGTCCCAAAGCAGCAATGTTTTCTTCATGCTGAATTGCACGAAGCAGTTCATCCGGATCAGTTCTTCTGCTTTCCATGTACAGTCCTCCCCATGCCTCTTTATTCTTTCTTCTGAAATATGAACATCTTATTTAAATTCTTGCCATTATATAAAGATAATGGACTATTTACGATAAACGATAATAGAACCGGAACATCTAATTCATCGCCTGATCTCGCAGAATCCCGTCCAGCATCAGATTGACCTTCAGCACATTGACTGTTACTTCGCCAAATATGCCAAGAAATCTTCCGGTCGTGCATCTGTCAATGATTCCCCGCACTTCATCTTCTGTTCTGCCGCTGCATTTGGCAATTCTCGCCACCTGGTATTCTGCAGCAGCTGGTGAGATATGCGGATCCAGTCCGCTGCCGGAGCAGGTAACCAGATCTTCCGGAATCGGTTTATTACCCATCTCAGGATCTGCCGCCTGTATCTTCTCAACACGTTCCGCTATCAATGCCGCATATTCACTGCTTTCAGGACTCAGATTGGACGGTACAGCAT
>SABF01000077.1 GCA_009929095.1 Erysipelotrichia bacterium | reverse complement strand
AACGCTAGCACCGGTTCATCAGTCTATTCCGAAACTGTCGGCGCCGTTGCCTTGGATAAGGGTATTTATTCATTTCTGTATGGGACCAATACATCCGCTATGGCAAATGCACTGACCAATACGCATGTCTGGGCGGAACTGACGATCAATTCGCAAGTGCTCACTCCTCGCCAGCTTTTGGCCGCTGTTCCTTATGCAACCATGGCCGGGGCTCTTTCTGGATACGATATGGGGGCGATCTCTGCCGCCGATAAAAGTGCAGCATATTTCCCAGTTACCCTGCCGATTACTAGTCGAACCGTGTATCTGGCCCTTTCCAATCGCTATTACTTTATCAGCGCCACTGGAACCCTCACCAACTGGATTGTTGAATCGCCGACGACTGGGGCGGCGATGTATAAAATTGATCTCTATTATGATGGGGTGTCACAATTTGCATGGGGCGGCACTTTACAGTCATGCAAGAATCTGCCGAAACCGCCAGAAGGATATTCATCTTACATTATCGAATGGCTGCCTGGCGCAACCAATTTCATCTATGGAATGCCAGCGGAATCCCTCGCTTCACAAACGCATTTTGCAGCAAAAGAAGCAGTTTTCAAGGCGTTGGCGCATTTTACAAAAGAAAACGATTCGACATGAGAATTGTCGAATCGCTTCGTGATGCAGATGGCTTTCCTTATATTGTAATGAGCGAGAAAATTCGTTCCCTTATGGACAAAGCAGGCGTATCTGTATTGTCAATATCAATTTCCACCAAAAGCGATTTTGCAATCGCCTTTGTCATCGCGGAATAGCCCATTGAAACTGATTTCAAGCGCATAACTGTTGGGCTTAAGCATTTGAATCTGACGGTTTTGATTGTAAGGTTAGTTTACCAGCAAGTTTTAGTCGTGTCAGTTCACTGCCGGAGGCGGTTTAGTGCTGTTTATATTTTGTGAAAGAGCCACAAATTAGAATTGGAAGGAGACATTACAATGTTTGGACAAGGGAAAAAAGAAAAACGATTTGTTATTAAAGAGGAACAATCCTTAGGATTCATGAGCCCAAGGGATTATAGACAGAGTCTTGGAATCGCAGTTTGACCAGTCCGGGAAAATGTCCGCACCCCCACTCCAAACAGAATGTATTCTTCATATTTAATGAATTTTATAATGACGGAAATAATTATCTTATTAGATTTATTTCGGTAGATGGAAACATTGATTTATCAAGTGATCAGGAAGTGCGTCTGTACGCTATTGGAACAAAAAAGGGTAGCACGCCAATTTCGACTAAGGAATTACATGCCACCTCTAAAAAATGGAATAGTTATTGGAAAGTGTCAATGATTCAGCGTATCGAAATAATCTTCCGTTGTATGTTTACTATGGTAAAAATGAGAAATATGTTCCTGGAGATGAAGATAAAAATACACGCAGAGATTCTCCCGCGGATTGTCTGCTAAGAACATAGATGAAGCAACTGCAGATCAGCAGTTGTTTTATATCGGCTGAATGAGATCCGGTATAGAAAGAACAATGACGGAAAATACAATGTTTATGCTGAAAATCAGATTGTAAACATTTGCTGCGCAATAGTAAAATTGAACAAATTCCAAAAAAGGGGATGGATAAGCAGATTTGTAACTGTATGAACTTGCTTGCAATTGAATAGCAATCACTCAAAAATGTCATACTTGAGTTTTGAATCAGTGTGGAAATCAATGACTTCTAAATCACCATCAGAGATATCCCTTCTTTCTATATAAGCCCGGCAGTTCATATAGTAGAAGAAAGCAAGGCATTGAACGTGGCACAATCTACTAAAAACAGCATCTTGCTTAATTCAATTATTCAGACCCCGGTTATTGTCCCTAATTAACTTGTCCCCAGAAAACTTTGGTTATCCTGCCTGCTTTCTGGAGTATTCTGATAATATAAATAATTATTCACCAGTGATAACCAAATTGATCAGAAAGGGAATATATGTTCATTACTGCATTGGCAGAGAATAAGTCGAACACTGAATTGAAGGCGATTCATGGTCTGTCGCTTTACATTGAAACGAGAAATCATAAAATGCTGTTTGATGTAGGTCCAGACGGAACGCTTTTTGATAATGCGGAAAAGAGAAACATTGACCTGACTGCAGTGGATACAGTTATTATTTCACATGGCCATGCGGATCATGGCGGGGCACTGAAGCAGTTTCTGAATATCAATTCCAGTGCCAGAATATTGATCCAAAGAAAAGCATTTGAAACACACTGCAGTGTTTATCCGGCTGGGAAAAGAAATATCAGTCTCGATCGAGCGCTGATCAGCAGCAGACAGATCACTCTTCTGGATGGAGATACACGAATTGATGAAGAATTGAGTCTGTTTACTGTTAAGAACCTGGATTGCTGTTATTCAGCGGCAAACGATACATTACTTGCAGACGGCATCAAAGATGATTTTTCACATGAACAGAACCTGATCATACAGGAAGAGAAAACTGCACTTATCATGGGCTGCGGACACACAGGAATTGTCAACATCATGAAAAAAGCAGAACAGTATCATCCGTCCCTCTGCGTGGGCGGATACCATCTGCAAAGCCGTTCTGCAGGGAACTCAGCATCTTCAGAACTGCTGGATAAAATAGCGGAAGAACTGAGTCAGTATCCTCAAACTGAATTCTATACGTGTCACTGTACAGGTATGGAAGCGTATGAGTATCTTTCCCGCCGTCTTCCAAATATGCACTATCTTTCCTGCGGTGAAACAATCAGTCTATAAACAAACAGGTCAGACCAATCAGCAGATTGTTTTTCCTGACTGCAGGATGGACAGCAGTTCATCTGCATAGCGATCAATCAGGTAAGCTGGAAGATACAGACTGTTATGCAGCGTCCTTTCATCGAGCTGGTTCTGTACGGGAATGACAAGCCGGTATCGCAATGAACCAGTATCACTGAATTCAAAGTGCCCAAATGTAATTTCACAATTGATTTGATTGATCAGTGTGGCCATTTCCGTCATCTGATCGGCAGTGAGATCTGCTGACAGCCTGGCATAGATCTGATAGAAGCGTTTATTAACGTCAATTAGGAAGCTGCATTGTGAAAATGCAGACTGCAGTGAGACACCGGCATAGAAAATACCATTGGTTTCATCGAATTCATAAGCCCAGCTGTCACTGATCAGGTAATTCTGAATTGCATCTGCGAGAGTTTCTGAATAGTCCTGCATAGATAAGAAATCCTCCACACGCATTGTAACTGCTGGCGGAGGAAGTGTGTTCAGATATGCCCTAAAGCAATTTCAGAAGATCTTCTCTGGACAGATGGGAACTGGATATTTCATCACCGGATAGAATGGAATCTGCGAGATCTTTCTTGGCAGACTGCAGTTCAATGATCTTTTCTTCAATTGTGTCCTTTACAATCAGCCGGCATACAGTGACAGTATTCTTCTGACCAATGCGGTGAGCACGGTCGCTGGCCTGATTTTCAACAGCAGTATTCCACCATGGATCGTAGTGAATAACGATATCAGCTGCGGTCAGATTCAGGCCGGTTCCGCCCGCTTTCAGGGAAATGCAGAATACCGGAACATCATCTGACTGAAAGGCATTGACCAGATCAATTCTGGTTTTTTTCGGAGTCTGACCGGTCAGTTCGTGATAGCTGATTTTTTCCATATCCAGTCTTCGTTCCAGTACTTCCAGCATGGTTGTGAACTGTGAGAACAGCAGTACTTTATGGCCGCCGTCCACAGCTGATCGAATCAGATCAACACAAAGATCTTCCTTGGCAGAATTGCCTTTATAGCCTTCATAGATCAGTTCCGGTCCGCAGCATAACTGACGCAGTCTTGTGAGCTGGGAAAGAATTTCAATTTTGTCTGTCCTGAATTCACTGTCACTTTTATCAGCGAGCATGATCTTCATGGTCTGTACTCTTGCCTGATAGAGCTTGGACTGTTCTCCTTCCAAATCGGCATAATAGATTTCTTCCAGCTTATCCGGAAGATCTTTCAGTACTTCTCTTTTCAGTCTTCTCAGAATGAATGGACCGACCATCCGCTGCAGCCGTCCCCTCAGTTCTTCATCCTTCTCATAGACGATTGGTTCCTCTATTTCTTTGCGGAACCGCGTATAGGAGTATAGAAAACCAGGCATCAGAAAGTCAAAGATGCTCCAAAGTTCACTGAGTCTGTTTTCAATTGGGGTACCGGTCAGCGCAATCCGAAAGGAAGAGACTACCGACTTGACTGCCTGAGCAGTCAGTGTTGTTTCATTCTTGATAAACTGTGCTTCATCTATAACCTGGCAGGAGAAGGTTAGTTTCTGGTAGGTTTCAATATCCTTCTGCAGAAGGTTATAAGAAGTGATCAGGATATCCTGATTGCCGGAATTTGCAATCTGCTCTTCTCTGAGATTTGCCGATCCGGCAATGACAGAAACAGGCAGTGAAGGCGCAAAGCGACGGAATTCATTAGACCAGTTATAGACCAGGGATGCCGGGCATACTATCAGAGTTCTACCGCGATCCTTCCATGCCAGCAGAACCGTAATTACCTGCAGTGTCTTGCCCAATCCCATTTCATCTGCCAGAAGTCCTGAAAATCCGGCATCCTTCAATGCAGAAAGCCAGGAAAATCCTTTTTTCTGATATCTGTGCAATATGGAATCCAGAGATTCCGGAACGCGGTATTCCCTGGTTCCGATTTCTTTCATATTGCTGACAAGCTGTCTGAACTGTTCATCACGATCCAGACAGAGTTCATCGCTGTCTTCAGAAATCGCATTGTCAAGATACAGTGCACGGAAAGCAGGTACCGCGGCTCTGCCTTTTCGCATGTCTTTATTGGAGATTTGCAGATCATCCTGCATGTCCTTCAATTCATCAAGACTGCCATCCAGATTGACAAAGTCGCCATTCTTCAGCCGATAGAAACGTTTCTTTTTCTGGTACTTGGAAAGAATATCTGCCAGTTCTTCACTGGAGAGATTCTCTGCATTCATATTCAGTTCCAGAAGTCCGCTGTGTACTGATACGCCGATATGAACGTGTCCCTGCTGCCGGATATGCAGTGCCTTCAGAGCATCTGAGATATAGACTGCGGCCTGATTCTGCATGGAAGGAATGCCGGCTGTCAAAAGATTGTAGAGCATGTCATCATCGTCGGTGAGTACCAGAAAATGATCCTCCTCATTGAGAGAGTTGAACCAGCTGCTGAGAAAAGCCTTCATGTTTTCCTCATCGGGAATATTGCGTCCGTCTTCAGAACTGACCTGTTCATAGGCGTTGAACACTTTTCCCGCATAGCTGGCATTCAGTTTGCAGGTGATCAGATTTCGCTGCGGCATATCCAGAAAAATCTCATATTTCGGCTTTGCCGGTGCGTATTTCATGGCATTGAATCCATTATTTCTGATTGGCAGTGCATCGGATACAGCCGGCCAGAGGGCCCTTGCAAAAGCGGGCGCATCAGTTTTGGCAAGATACTGCTTTCTGCCGGCACAGTCTGCGAGTTCCCTAAGAAAGGCGTGCTGCTTTTCAATGGTCTTCATCGGGATGCGATGGATGATATGAGAATCAAGTACGGAAAGATAACAGTATTTCACACCGTCAGTCATAAGAAATGTCTTTGAGGAAAGCATGTATCCTTCTAGTTCACCGGGATCCAGCGCAATGCCGAGATCCGGCATTCCATCTTCGATGGCATAGCGTACGCCGCTGCCGTCCCCGCTGAACACTGCGGCAGTAAAAGGCATGGCGGTCAGTGCCTCCATGAACATGTCACAGTCATTTTTCTGAAGCGGCACATAGCTGGAACTGCTGCTGTAATAGCCGAATCCGCAGCCATAGCCGTAGCTGTAACTGCGCTGCTGTTTATCTTCCATTGCCATAAGCAGCTTCATGAGACTGCGTGAAGCAGGCTCAAACGCATCGAGACTGCCTGTAAAATCCAGAAATTTGCCGAAGTGAATCGGATTCTGATTGCGAACATCTCTGGCAAACTCCATTGGCTTGCGTACTTTGTAGGATCGCTGGCCTATCTGATGAATTGAGAGAGATAGGATCAGATCGGAATCACTGCTGAAGCTGAGAAACGGTTCCAGCACAATGGAATTCTTGTGCTTCATGACGGCGTAATTATCTGCGTCTTCTGCATAGGCAGTCAGAAGATTCTTGAGCTCAGATGATGTGGCAGGGGTTTTTGGGGCTGAAGCTCGAATGGGCTTTCTGGGCAGACCGTAATCAATGCATTCTTCTTCTGCATCATCATGTCTTGTCTCATAAATATATTTCATCAGAACAGCTACGACATGCTTGCACATGCCGGGTCTGCTGTCGCTGTATGGACACGTACAGTAGTAGTCCAGAATTTCACTGCTGTCATTATTCAGCTGAATATTGACTGCATATTGGGCAGACCGTCTGGAACTGATGACAATTGCAGATACTTCCATATTGTCATCATCATCAAGATACAGATTAATTCGGCCGACATGACCGGCATAATAAAGATCTCGGCCTTTGCCTAGGATTTGAGAAGATGCGTAATTTGAGAGTTCTGCTTCAGTGATCATGTCTTCCTCCTGTCGACTGATAATCATATCATGAATGGAAAAGACAGAGAGAAAGGGAATCATTTTATATGAGGGTTATCACACAGATAAACAGATAGCCTGTCATAAGTTCGCGAACAGCCAATATAAAACTGCATGACAAAAAAACTGGGCGGAATGCCTCAGTCTTTTTTAGTCTGCAATGTGTTAAGTTTCATATTGCTGAATTGGGCAATAATTTCGCGTGCTTCCGGTTCTTCCAGCCAGGTCAGTCCGTCTTTGCCGTCCTTCTTCAGGATGATGGCAAGGCCGCGGGCATTGGGATTATGCTCCAGCAGGAATTCCAGACGATTATCTTCTGCCCCGGGCGCAGCTTTGCGGTTATATACCAGCTGGTACTGTTCCTTGAG
>SABF01000076.1 GCA_009929095.1 Erysipelotrichia bacterium | reverse complement strand
AGATTTAACTGCTGACTTAAGTTTCATTTTTTCCTCCATATGTTTGATTTTGAATGCATCTATATCGTGATGCAGGAATGTAAAGTGTCAGCACTGCTCTATGTTAAATGTTTGTAAAATAAAACTTTGATCCGGGATTCAGTTCTTCCCGATTGCCCTTCTCTCTGTTTCTGTTTCCTCAATGCTCTGCCTGATTCGCTTTTTAATTCGGTTGAACACTTTCAATCGTTATGTGACAATAGCCTAGAACAGAAACATTGGGAGATCTATCACATGGCAGATGAACAGATTCTACTGACCAGAATTGATAACCGGCTGGTACATGGTCAGGTCGGTGTCACCTGGACCAGCACACTTGGAGCGAACCTGATTATTGTTGCGGATGATTTAACTGCAGAAGACAGGCTGACACAGAGGCTGATGTCCAGCGTCACCAAGTCCAGCAGCGTCGAAATCAGGTTTTATCATATTGATGAACTGACCGAAGCACTGCCTCATGCGTCAGCCGATCAGAAAATCTTCCTAGTGGTTCGTTCTCCTCAGGATGTATTGCGTCTGGCAGAAAATAACACTCCTCTGAAATCTGTTAATATCGGCAACATGCATTACTCGCGCGGTAAAAAGCCGCTGAACCGAAAAGTATATGTTGATGCAGAAGATACCAAAGCTCTTCTGAAACTGCTGGAAAGAGGAATTGAGCTCTTTATTCAGGATGTCCCCGGAGCGGTTCGGGAGGATATCAAAGAGAAGACACTGAGAGAAATGGAGTTTGAGTAAGATGGCAAAAGACAAAAAAGATCTTCTGAAAACGCTCGATGAATATACCCATAAATATGGCCTAAGCCATAATGAATGCTTTACTGCTCTGTTTCTCAGCAATGAGCTGGATCTTAGCAGAAATGCTGTTTCTCAGTATTTGAATGAATATGTACAGCAGGGAAAAGCGATCAAGATCAATACCCGACCGGTATATTTTTTCGGTACAGAAGCTCTGGAAGAAATGGGCTTCAGCATCATTGGAAGCAATTACCCTTCCTTTGAAAGCCTCAAGAAGAATGACAGTGACTTTGATGCACTGATCGGTGCTAATGGATCCTTATTTCATGTCATTGAACAGTGCAAGGCCGCAGTTGCCTATCCGCCCTTTGGCCTGCCGGTGCTGCTGCACGGAGAGACCGGAACCGGCAAATCAATGATTGCCCGCACTATGCATGAATATGGCGTACATAAAAAAATCATCAGTCCGGACAGGAAATTTCTGGTACTGAACTGCAGTGAATATGCCAATAACCCGGAACTTCTGACTGCCAATCTATTTGGCAGCCGCAAAGGTGCATATACCGGTGCTGATCAGGACAATCCCGGTCTGCTGCAGCTGGCAGACGGCGGCATGCTGTTTCTTGATGAGGTTCACTGTCTGAAGGCAGAATGCCAAGAAAAACTGTTCCTTTTCATGGACCAGGGAATGTTCCATCGCCTGGGTGACAATGAGCACTGGTACCATTCCAGCTGTCGGCTTGTATTTGCGACAACGGAACGGCCGGAAGAAGTGCTTCTGAAAACACTGCTCAGACGTATCCCGATTTCCATTGAAGTGCCTTCTGTAGAAGATCGCGGCAGAGATGAAAAACAGGCACTGATTTCCTACATCTTCAAGAAAGAGTCCAAAGAAATTCAAAGTGATATTGAAATCAGCTATCTGACATATCAGGTACTGATGGACACAAAGATCATCGGCAACATCGGCGGTCTGTTCAACTGCGCAAAGGCTGCCTGTGCCAAAGCATTCCTGCATGATCGGGAAAAAGAGGGTGTGCTTTCTGTACATGTTTATGATCTTCCGGATTATGTGCTGCAGCTGGCACCGAATATCAACTTTAAAATTCAGGATGCCTCTGATGTCTGCATGATGCAGATCAGCTTTCCGGCAGCTGCAGACTCAGGTCATTCCAAGTTATTGAAAATGTATGAGAAGATGCTGGAACAGTACTGTGAATACCGCGAAAATCCTCTGACTGTTCCGCTTGGCAGTGATGAGATGCGTTCAGAAATCCTTAGTTATGATGACTATATCATGTATGATCGCGGCAAGGCGGATAATCTAAATTCCGAATTCACTAATAAGATTACTGATAAGATCATCTCCATTATGATGAATAAGTATTCCCTGAAGATATCTAACAATGAGATTCTCATCGTGTCTCGATATCTTGGCGAATATGCCTCAAACCAGACTGAACTTCATAATTGGCTTGTGGAGCATGATGAAGAAATCCGCGGATTGAGCGAAGTACTGCAGATGAAGTATCCGCGTGAGTATGCAATCACAGAAGAACTCAGTGAGAGCTTTTCTTTGAACCTTGATATTCACATTGATCGCATGATGATGATCCGACTCCTCATGATGATCACTGACATTCATGAAGAGAGCAATCAGTCCAATACCGTAGCAGTCATTCTGTGCCATGGCTATTCAACCGCAAGTTCTATTGCCGATGCCGCCAACAAGATGATCGGCACAAAGATATATGATGCAATTGATATGCAGCTGAGCATGAGCACCGATAAGATTGTCGTACAGCTGAACAGCTTTCTGAAGATGAAAAGCTCATTTGACAATCTGCTGCTCATGGTAGACATGGGTTCTCTGGAAGAAATCCACAAAGGAATCAAATGTGCAGGAAATGTCAATATCGGTGTCATTAACAACGCCAATACCCGTATGGCTCTGGCCATTGGCTCCGATATCAGCAATGGCATCAGCCTGAAAGAAGCTCTGGAACATACCTGTTCCTCAACCGGCCAGGCACAGTACCGCTTTATTGACAGCAGCGCCAAGAAACGGGCAATTCTCTCTGTATGCGCAACCGGAATCGGCACTGCCAAGAAGATTTTAAGCCTTTTTGAAAAAAGTCTTCCCTGTCCAATCGATGCCGAGATTATTTCCTATGATTATCAGAAGCTGGCTGACAACGGCAGCCGGGACTCCATTTTCGATAAATATAAGGTTTCATTCGTGATTGGTACTATGAATCCTTATCTGCAAGGAATCAAATTTGTAGCCATTGAAGATTTGGTTCTCTCCAATGGCATTGATGAGCTTCGCGATCTGATGCAGGAGTTCCTGAATGAAGATCAGATTTCAGACTTCCGGGATAACATCATCAAGAACTTCACGCTGAATAACATTGTCAATCATCTGACGATTCTAAATGCTGAAAAAGTTCTGGAGGATGTCGATGAAGTCGTCAAGAAAATCTCAAAATCACTGAATATCGATCTTGATGCCGGCAGAAAGATCGGTCTTTATGTCCATTTAGCCTGCATGATTGAACGTCTTATCCTGCATAATGACATTATGTTGGAATCAAGCCCGGATGAATTTATGGATGCACATCAGGAATTTGCTGCGGCAGTTCGCTTTGCATTCAGTGGCGTACAAGAGCGATATAGTGTCGAGGTTCCGGATTCTGAAATTGTTTATATATTTAATTACATCGATGAAACCGCGTAAGTATAAGCTATTTAAACGTGTCAGGCACTGTCTGGCACGTTTTTTGCTTGTAGTTTGAGTGAAGGAAGGGGGGTGAAGTGCGTGAAAGGAGATAACATTCTTCTTACCAGGATCGACAACCGTCTTGTACATGGACAGGTTGGCGTCACCTGGACGCAGACAATCGGGGCAAACCTGATTATCGTCTCGGATAACAAAGTGGTAGAGGACCAGCTTCAGCAGTCACTGATGGCTGTTACCGCAAAATCAAGCAATGTCGGCATCCGTTTCTTTACACATCAGCATACCGCAGACGTCATCGACATGGCAGCACCGGAGCAGAAAATCTTCGTTGTTGTCAGAACACCCCAGGACGCAAGAGAACTTGTGGAACTGGGCGTGACACTAAAGGAAGTAAACGTCGGAAACATGCATTTCTCGGCTGGCAAGAGAGCGCTGACCAAGAAAGTCTATGTGGACGACAAGGACATGGAAGATTTGAAATTTATCGCAGCTTCCGGTGCCGATGTTTACTGCCAGGATGTTCCTGGCGATTCAAAAGAAGTTATTAAGTAACTCAATGAAAGAGAGGAGAAAAAATTACCTATGCATGTCACTCTGATACAAGGCATTATGCTGGGCATCATGGCAATCATCTGTGGTATTGACTTCTGGCTGGAATCATTCTTTATTTTCCGCCCGCTGATCGTTTCCACCCTGACTGGCCTGATTCTCGGCGATGTCAAACTCGGTCTCACCACCGGTGCTCTGACAGAACTCGCATTTGCTGGACTCACCCCTGCTGGAGGAACCCAGCCGCCGAACCCGATTCTTGCCGGCGTTATGTGCACAACTATCGCTTATACAACCGGAAGCGATGCCCAGAGTTCACTGGGCCTCTGCCTGCCGTTCTCATTCCTGATGCAGTATGTCATTCTGCTCTGCTACTCCAGCTTCTCATTCTTCATGGGCCGTCTGGACAAGGCTGCTGCAGCTGCTGATCCGAAACCTATTATCAAGATCAATATTCTCTGCACAGCAATTGTTGCTGTTGCTTATGGAATCATCGTCTTCTCCTGCACATACCTGGCACAGGATGCCATGAATGCACTGGTCAATTCCATGCCGGAATGGGTCACTCACGGTCTGTCAGTTGCCGGCGGCATTCTCCCGGCGATCGGCTTCGGCATGCTGCTGAGAGTTATGATGAAGACAAAGTATATTCCTTACTTCATTGCTGGCTTCCTGGCCGCAAACTTCATTACAATGAACAACCTGCTCCCTGTTGCATTGATGGGTACCGCATTCGCATTAACTGATTACTTCAGCGCTTCCACTCGCAAGAAGGAAATTGAAGATGCCGTTGCTAAGATTAACGTAAGCAGCAGCACTGGAGGTGAAAAACATGTCGGAATCTAACGTAAAGAAATATACACCGGTGCTGACAAAGAAAGATATAACTATGCTCGGCATCCGCAGTTCCCTGCTGCAGGCATCATTCAGCTATGAGCGCATGCAGGCCGGTGGCTGGCTGCTTGCTCAGCTCCCATATCTGGAGCGTATCTACAAGGATGATAAAGAAGGCCTCTCTGCCGCAATGACAGATAACCTCGAATTCATCAACACTCACCCGAACCTTGTAGGCTTCCTGATGGGTCTTCTGATTTCTCTTGAGGAACATCACGAGGACCGCAGCGTTATCAAGGGTCTCAAACTTGCTCTGTTTGGTCCGATTGCCGGTATTGGCGATGCCATCTTCTGGTTCACCCTGCTGCCGATCATTGCCGGTATCTCTGCATCCTTCGCAGCTGAGGGACTGATCATTGGACCCATCATCTTCTTCTCAGTATATCTTGTCATCTGGCTGCTCCGGATCACCTGGACACATGCCGGATACAATCTCGGTGTTAAAGCATTTGAAAAGCTTCAGGAAAACTCTGATGTCATCGCCAATTCTGCCACCATTCTCGGCATCACTGTCGTTGGTGCAATGATTGCAAGCTATGTATCCATCGAACTTCTGCCGGTCATCACTGTCGGAACTGACATCTCCGTTGGAATTCAGGCTGCCTTCTTCGATACTATTTTCCCGAAACTCCTGCCTATGGGATATACCCTGCTGATGTACTTCTTCCTCACAAAGAAGCAGGCCAATCCGGTAATACTCATCGTTTCAACAATTGCAGTCGCATTAATCTGTTCATTCATCGGTCTTCTGTAATACCGCACAAATAGCAATCACTCCTTAAGTCAGGAAGAGCTGAAATAATCATCAGCTCTTCCTCTTTTCATACAATTATTTCTGCAGTGACTCCGCAAAAGAATCAATCCCCGGATTCTCCCGCTCCTGATTGCTCAGCGGATTCAGGAAACTGGCAGTCCCCTGAATCTCACAGCCAAGTTTTCTGGCAATCTCACGAAACATTTTCTCTGTTTTGCCAGAACCGGAACAGCCAAACAGATAAACTCTCTCCGGCTTAACAGTACATTGGTTCAGTATTTCCAAAAGAGAACCGATGGCCGGCGCATAGGTGCCTGCCCATGTCGGTCCGCCAATGACAAGTGTTCCACAGTCTTCCAGCTGTTCCGCATTGGACTGCAGCCCTGGTTTCATGCCGGTCAATGCTTCCCAGCCGCCTTGTGCCTTCATCCAGAATCCGCCGATTTTAGGTTCTTGATCCGGTTTGAGACGGAGCAGTTCCGCACCTGAAATCTTTGCAATGCGTTCAGCCGCATATTTCGTATTGCCCTGTAAGGAGTAGTAAACAATTTTAATTTTCTGCTTCATGGTTTTCCTTCTCTGAATTCCTCTCTTATGAATCATCGGTTAGAGCATTATCAAACCGCATTGATTATATCACTCGGTTATTCCAGCAATGAAATCCCAGTTGCTGAATGGTGCGGCAAAGGAATGGAAAAATCGCATGGTTAAAACGTTTGTAAAACTTCGTTCTTGTCCGTAACGCTGACGCGGCAGAGTTAATTTATCCTTATCACATACACCTGCAGAACAGTCATTCTGCCGGAAAATCAGCATCTTATCGTCAGAGATCAGTTCGCTTTGATTGCATTATAAAGTCTGTGGCAATGAACTTCAGGATACTTTACTTCCCAATAGATGATTTCTGATTTCTCATATCTTTTTCACTCTCTGCAAGCTAAAATAGATTTAAGAAAATGACTGTTATTCAATTTAATGGAGGTGTCTAATGGGTCAGTATGCATGGATTAATGGAAATGTGCTGAATGGCACAAAAGATATGAAACCGGAAAAAGCAACAGTACTTATCGATGGCGATCGAATCACAGATATCATCAGTTCAGGTGTCATTCCTGATGGATATGAAATCATCGATCTGAAAAACAAGTATCTGCTGCCTGGCCTGATCAACATGCATGCACATTTGCCTGGTTCCGGAAAGCCCCAGAAAAAACAGCGTGACAACGCCAAACTGGTCAGCAC
>SABF01000433.1 GCA_009929095.1 Erysipelotrichia bacterium | reverse complement strand
AAATCACACTGGCAGTGCTGGCAGCACTGGCAGTATGTTACTTCATGCCGTTTATTACTGTCAGTACCCAGGACAGCTCCGGCAGAATCTGGCGAGTGCCGTTTGGATCTTCTTTTGTGAGTGATGATGGCAGCCATCTTACATTTGCCAGTCTGCGCAGTGCCTATGCTCTGAGCAGAGATGGAGCAAATGCCTATACATCCTACCCGGAAAAGAAATGCTATGGGAAGACGTATCACTATGATGAGGCCAATGATGTGAGCTTTACCGGCTTCACTGCAAAAGCAGGAATGATGAATGAACTTGTATATACATACACCGCTGGGAACGCCTGTTCCGGATGGACGGAAGATGATGAGATCGCGTGGAAATACGGCGACATCAAAGATACAGATCTGAATACTTCTGCAGATAAGGCAAAGGAACTTGGCTGGCTGTACATTGAAAATGGAACCGCTGCAAATCTGGCAGTTTATAACAATTTCTCTAGATGTATAAAACAGGAAATTGCCTGTTATCTGCGAGCATTGATTCATGAAAACGGGACTGTCAAGGCTGTTGATATCCAGCTGAAATCAGATGGAATGTGCACGGCAGTAACATGGGATGGCAAGGAAAAGATCGATGTCCCGTGTGATCGCATTACCGAAACCGGAGATTCTGAAACGGAACGGCAGATGTATGCGGCTAATGGCGCAGTTGTGGCTGGTGAATCTGAACTGCTGTTTACAGTAAAGTAAAAAGAGACACTTCTCTTTCTGATTCAATTCAAAATTGAGAAATGTCTCTTTTGATATTAGGCCTGCTGATCTGCTGTCTCAAGGGCAGCTGATGGTTCGGAAATTTCTTCTGTCTTCTTGGAATCTTCGAAGATGTGATCTTCATTGAGAATCTTCATTAATTCTTCACCGGTAATAGTTTCCTTATCGTACAGGAATTTGGCTATCTTATCCAGTTCACTGCGATGCTCAGAGAGCAGCATCTTCGCCTTTTCGTGTTCTGCCTTTACCAGTTCAACAACCTTTCGGTCAATCTCAGAAGCTGTATTCTGGGAGCAGGACAGAGATGTATCTCCGCCCAGATACTGGTTCTGCACGGTTTCCATCGCAACCATGTCGAAGTCACTCATACCATAGCGGGTTATCATTGCCCGTGCCATCTTAGTGGCCTGCTCAATGTCGTTGGAAGCACCGGTGGATACCTGATCAAAGATAACTTCCTCTGCGGCTCTGCCGCCGGTCATTGTAGCAATGCGGTTTTCCAGTTCTTCCTTGGTATAGAGGTAATGATTTCCTTCATCTACCTGCATGGTGTAGCC
>SABF01000432.1 GCA_009929095.1 Erysipelotrichia bacterium | reverse complement strand
CAGAGGGTTCATCCCCTCGCTGACCAAGAAAGTAATCACTGATGCCAAGTTTCCGCACAGCAAGGTCAGTGACAGCTTCATCCAGCCTGACATAGCTTTGATATACTGGTTTTGTCTCTTCCTGGCGCGACTGCAGAAACAGTCTTGGGCAGCGATTGAATTTTTTACAGTCCGATATATGGTACATGAAGATCCTCCTGAAGGTCAGAACACAAAATTTCCGTTATCGAATACTATGACTTCCTTACCTTTTTCAGTCATTCCGATCACTTTCATATCACGGGTGCCAAACATGAAATCCACATGCACAGAAGATACATTTCCACCATGTTTCATCAGCTCAGTGTCGCTCATATCCGCACCATTCTTCAACTGCGTCGGATAACTGGCGCCAAGGGCAAGGTGACAGCTCGCATTTTCATCAAACAGAGTATCATAAAACAGCATGTTCATGCGGGAGATAGGTGAATCATAGGAAATAAGTGCCACTTCCCCTAAACGATTGGCATTTTCATCTGCTGAAAGAATCTCAGCCAAAGCTTCGCTGCCCCTTCTTGCCTTATAACTTACTGCTTTGCCATCTTTGAATACCAGTGAAAAGTCTTCAATCATTCTTCCCAGGATGGACAGTGGCTTGGAAGCGTAGACTATCCCATCTACATGCATGCGATCAGGAGTTGTAAATACTTCTTCAGTTGGCATATTGGCATTGAAATAGCATTTGCTGAGGGAACCATATTCTGAACCGCCGCCCCAGAGATGCCCTTTTGGCAGACCAACCGTCAGATCTGTGCCTATGCTGTTCGTAAAATGCAGAGAAGAAAATGCATAGCGATCCATCATCTTGCAGTGTTTTTTTATCTCTGCACTGTGCTGTTTCCATACTTCAACCGGATCATTGGAGGCAGTAACATATACGGATTTAAGAATTGCCTTCCAGAGCAGCTTTGCAGCATTTTCTGCTGTTTCCTTTGGAAACACTTTCTTAGCCCAGGCCTGATTCGGAACAGCCACGATGCTCCATTGGCCAATATTATTCATGGTATATGCACGATACGGCTTCATAGCCTTTCGCCTCGCGGCAGATGCTTGGCTAATCCGTTTAGGATCGATATCATTCATCAGTCCAGGAAGATCCGAATCTATATGAAGATATGCGCAGCCGCGTTTCTGCTCATCCTTAGTCATCTCGATCAGATATTTCGGCACACTGACAAGCCACTCCTCTGCCTCATATTTATAATTAGCATGCTGCGCAATAGGATCCTCGTAGATGATTCGCACTTCACCCGCACCAGCAAGATACGCCTCTTCCTGAC
>SABF01000431.1 GCA_009929095.1 Erysipelotrichia bacterium | reverse complement strand
GGCAGGGAGTGCGAGAACTACCCCCCTTTCAGAAAGTCAGCTTGCTTCAGCCTCAACTGAAGCAAAAATCGACTTTTAAAATAATCGTTTATTGAAGGACGGGAGAAGATTATGAAGTCGAAATTCCAGAAGCGGATTATAATTCAGAGAAATAACCAGGGAAATGGGTGCATCAGGAGTGGGAAGGAAACCGTTTCTGACAAATCATCCGTTGCAGTCGAGGAGCATCCTCCGGCATTTGAGATTGGAATCAGGAAGACCATTTCTTCTCTTGCGGAAATAATTGATCACGAAGCAGTCCGTTCTTTCATGGATGCGGTGCTTGATGAATGCGGAATCGGCAGTGTGATATATGAACCTGACGGGAATATATTATGCGGCAGTCGGAAGTGCAGAAGTTGTTCCATGTGCGCCTCGTTGTTCGGAAAAGACTACCAATGCTCTGATTTTGTTTTTGACCAGCTTTTCGATCACCATCCGGATATCATTTTCACCGGCAAATGCACTCGCGGTCTCAATATGATATCAATACCAATATCTGTCTGCGGAGAATATGTGGCTGTTTTAAGAGCCGGACCGTTCATCCTTTCCGACAAAGATGCTGCAAGAAAAGGAGCCGTCAGCACGAACACTGATGCCCATACGGCATGCATTGTAACCGGACTGCTGAACGTCGCGCCAGTCCTGAGTATGGAAAATCTTCGGATCATCTCGAATACATTTGTATCCATGACAAAATCGTATTCGCAGGTGCTGTATTACACGCGGATTTTGACCGCTCAGAAAAAACAGGCAGGCTTGAAAACTCGAATCCCACCCATTTGGAAACATTTTCAGGAGGCGCTGAAATGATTCATTGGAAACATTTTCTATTCTGGAAAAAAAATACGGCAACGGAAGATAAACAGAATGAAAAGCCTTGCAAAGCCGCTCCTGAAACGCCATGTCCAATAATTGATGCTGCCGAAGCAATGAGCCTGACAAATGCATGCGACGGTGTTCAGACTGAAAAAAGGTGTGAATCGGATCAGGAAATGACTATACCCTCGCTCCGTATGAAACTCAGGACTTCTCAAACCATAGAAGAAGCCGAAAGGGTTGCAGAAAGTATATTCGAGGCAAGGCAAAAAGAACGTGTAAAATTCGGCAAGACGCAGCAGATAAGGAAATTTGAGCAATAGTCCGGATTTTTCCCGCACCCGGTTTTCTGAATGCAAATGCAGTCTGCCAGAAAGCTGGGGTCAGAGGTCACTCTCAGTTTTTTTACGTGCTTGGAAGTCGGCAAGGACATGATCCCTGAAATCGTGATCGGTGCAGTATT
>SABF01000430.1 GCA_009929095.1 Erysipelotrichia bacterium | reverse complement strand
GCATATGCAGAGCGTGATAATGCATTAAGACGAGGAGATGCGAAAGAAATTTTGTGGGATGCACAGATGCATCCAATTCTTGATCCTGATGTATTACCAGGTCTTCTTTCATTTCAGGAGAAAAAGAAGGCGTCCGTTATTAAACATACGGTGTCCAGCTCCAACTCAAAGAAAGCACTTGAAGAAAAGTCATTCTTTGAACAATATAAGAACAACCTGTTTAGATCATCTGAAATTGCCAAGTATATGCGATTTGGAAAGGGATGGAAGAAAGACGATGAAGAGGTACTTTCCAGCAAGATCAGGAACCTGGAATCTCAGGGAAAAACTGATGATGAGATTCAGAATCTGCTTCAGGGAGAAGAAGAAGAGTTGTACAGAGCACTTCGATCTCCAGTTTTGTATAGAAAATCTGCTGAATGGACGGATACCGCGAGGACTGTTGTAGATGATGAGTTAGCAAACAAACTGAAATCTACTTATTATGATAGACGTGAGGGATACTCTCCTGAAGTTCAGGGGATGATTGAGAGGGCTATCTCATGGAAGGATGTCAAAGTTCCACAGATTGACGAGAATACAAGAAAGTATGTGAGAGATCCTGAAGGTAATGTCCTTTACAAAACTGAAAGGATGCCGGTGTTTGGAACGCCTGATGAAAGAATGATTCAGGTGGGTCGGTCAATGAATGTACCTCTTACCACTGGATGGTACATCGGTACTGTCGGTAGCAAGATTCATTCCCTGGTATCCAAGAAGGTGTTCCGTCACGATCTGTTCATGAAAAGCATGCCCAGGTATAATTCCAAGGTATATGCTGATACTGATTATGGTAAACAGGTGTATTCTGAAGATGCATATGACTTCATGACCCAGAATGACATCATGAAGAATATCCCTGATGCAGCGACTGCAAAACAGGTTGCAAAGCGCATAAAGGAAATGATTCAGGAAGAGCAGGCTGGTCGTGCATCTGGTAAAGGATATTATTCTGATGCTCAGGTTCTCAAGCTTTCCAGAATGTTTACAAAGGTCATGAATGCCCGTGTAATGACAAAGCAGAAATCCAGAAAGATGTGGCTGGATTCAGCAGTAGATAAGTTTGGAGTTCTCAAGGGTCAGGTCAGAGAAGCTTCCAGATTAATTCCTGGGCGTCATTATGTAGGTGATGGCGTATCAGAACCTGTTTCTACGTGGCAACAAGGTATTGAACACCCAATTGATCGGGCAACTCATGACAAGATGGCCATCAGATATAGCCGTGGCTTTAAGGAGATGGCCGGAGTTTTTGAAGATTCTAATGAGATTGGGAACTTCATGAA